>JAGNMT010000116.1 GCA_017991025.1 Verrucomicrobiales bacterium | reverse complement strand
GTTTCCGCCGCCGTGGCCCGGAGAAAGTGGCCGATGATCTCATTCGTTCCGGGCTTCTTCACCGGAGTGCTGACCACCTCCTGCACATATCCGCTGCCGTCGTGCGAGTCGAAAGGCAGGTAAAGAGTCTGCTGCCTGTCACTGCCGAGAAGATCGTCGATCCGTTTCTTTGCCTGGTTCACGCCGCCTGCGCCGTTGCGAAGCCGCTTCTCAGAAAGCCGTCGCTTCTCACTGTCCTTGGGATTGGTGTTGGCGAGCGGATGAAAGAGACTCGTGATGCCTCCTGACTTCGTGACAATCCCGACCGAACCGATCCGGCCGAGAATTTCCGCCGAGGGTGCCGTCCGTTTCGCGATCTCTTCGGGACGACCCTCACGCGTTTCACCAAGAGCATAGAGGGAATCGATGTAGAATCTCCAGAAGGCGAGATTCTGTTCCTTGGTCGGTTCGCCGCTGAGCGAGGCGACGATGTAGGGATGGGCGGCGAGCCGGTTGCACAATTCAATGAATTCCACGGACCGCTCAAGGCGTGAGCGTTCCAACTGGGCGACGATGTGATTAAAGTCCCGCGAAAACTGCTTCGTGTAGGCCTGTGTCACCTTCGACTCGGTGATCATGATCAGGGCAAAAGTCACTGCCGCGATGGCCGCGACGAGCGTCAGCATCAATTTCGTTTGGAATCGCAGCCCCTTTTTCATCGTCCTAATAAACACTGCTTTTCCGGATTGGTTTTGAAAAGGTGATTGCCCGCATGGAATTGCCGGGAATGGAGACTGCGATTCTCATTCGAAAGCGGAAAGTCCGGCCGTGCTTCATCCCGCGGCCCGAACTGAACTCGACGGTGCCTGCCACTGTCGGCATGATCGCCACCCGGGTGAATCTCTCGATCCCAAACCTTCACCGGAGTTGGAAAGGAAACTTGTCGAACTCGAAAAGAAGCGACCGAGGATGGACGTTGACCGGTAACGGAGCGTTCCGGGAGAAGTGTGACCGCTCCCTCAGCACGGGAAGCCGACCATGGTATCTCATCGCTGCGAAAGAGATGCCTGGTGAAGGCAGTATAGGATTATTCCCTCCCGTCTACGAGCGTAACTTCATGAGAAGATTTCCCGAAGCACGGCTTTGCTTCTTGACTCGCAGTGGCTTTTTGGCGAAAGGGGAGGAAGTTACTCGCCCCGCAATTTTTATGGAAAAAGTTCAGTTCGACGTCGCTGTAAAAACCATCACCAATCGGGATCGGCGTTTTCAGAGTGACGGCTACCATTTTCTCAAGGACGCCCTCGATCACACGATCAAGCAACTCCGTAAGGATGAACTTATCGAGCATCGGCACGTGAGCGGCCCGGAACTGCTGGAGGGTATTGTCGAGTTTGCCCTTGCGAAATTCGGACCGATGGCTTTGTCCGTGCTCGAGTCCTGGGGGATGCGGGAAGGGGAGGATATCGGAGCGATGGTCTTTAATCTTATTGATGTCGGGGCTTTTGGCCGGTCCGAGGAGGATGCTCCCTCGGATTTTTCCGGGGTAATGAAATTGCAGGACGAATTGCAGGCACCGTATCGACCCACCCGGGAAGTTCTTGTGCGTGGAAAACAGATCCCCGGCCTGGAACCGCCGGCCCGTGGCACTCAACCCGCGAAATCAAACGAGCTTTGAGCGGGGAAAACGATTCTCTTAAGTTTCCGTCGTCCCATGCCCGCGTCTCGACCCTCTCGAACGGGCTCGAGATCATCGTACAGGAGGATCACTCGGCCCCGGTCGTGAGCATGCAGGCCTGGTCCCGCGCCGGGAGCATTCACGAGGGGCACTGGCTGGGGGCGGGCATGTCCCACTATCTGGAGCACATGCTTTTCAAGGGCACGGGCAGTCGCAGCGCCAACGAAATCGCCCAGACGGTGCAGTCTCAGGGCGGCTACATCAATGCCTACACCTCCTTTGACCGGACCGTCTACTGGATCGACACCCCGGCATCCGGAACGGAAGTCTGCCTCGACGTGCTCTGCGATGTGATCGGCTTCGCCTCAATCCCGGAGAATGAGTTTGAAAACGAACGTGAAGTGATCCGGCGGGAGATTGCGATGGGGGAGGACAATCCCGAACAAGTCCTGAGTCAGGCCTTTTTCCGCACCGCCTATGCCGTGCATCCCTGTCGTTATCCGGTGATCGGTCATCTCGATCTTTTTAATCTGCTTCGTCGGGATGACCTCTACGATTATTACCGCGAGAAGTATTCGCCCGACAATCTCTTCATCGTCGTTGCGGGTGACGTCGAGACCGATGAGATCGTTTCCTCGATCGAAAAAAGGCTCGGTGAACTGACCCGCCGGCAGCGCTCTCCGGTCATTCTCCCGGACGAACCCGTACAGATGGGGAATCGGCATGAAGTAGTTTCCTTCCCGACTGATCTTCACCGGGAAAGGCTCGCGTGGCCTCTGCCACAGGGCACGCATGCCGACGTCCCCGCTCTCGACCTGATGGCGGCGATCCTCGGCGACGGCCGCAGTTCGCGCCTCTTCCAATCGATTCGGGAAAAACAGCACCTTGCCCATTCCGTGGGGACTTATGCCTACACGCCCTCCTTCACCGGGCAGTTCATGGTCAGCTTTGATACGGAACCGGAGAAGAGCGAGGCGGCCTACCACGCGGTGCTGGCGGAAGTGGAGCGTTTCAAAGAGCGCGGCGTCACAGAAGCTGAACTGGCGAAGGCCTGCAAACAGACGCTGAGTTCCCAGTTTTCGACCTTCACCGACATGCGGGGACAGGCCTCGGACCTCGGTTCGAACTGGCTCCTGACCCGGAGTCTCGATTACACACGCGACTATGTGGCGGCAGTGCAGGCCGTGACGAGGGAGGAGGTGCGTGACGTCGCTGTGAAGTATCTTCACCCGGACCGGCAGACCCGGGTAGCGCTCGTGCCGAAGTCGGAGGCGAAAAAGCCATCGCAAAGGAGCTCCGCAAAACGCTCCGAAGACATTCGCAAGGTCACACTTGAAAACGGTCTTACCGTGTTGCTCCTGCAGGATGGACGGGTGCCATTTGTCCAGACCACGGGAGTCTTTCGCGGCGGGCTGCTCGCGGAGACGGAAGTGAATAGCGGAGCGACGAGGCTAATGTCGCGCCTTCTCACAAAAGACACCTTGAAGCGATCCGCCGAAGACCTCGCTGTTGCGATCGAGTCTGTCGGCGGGAGCATCGGGGGAAATGTCGGAAACAATTCATTTGGTGTCTCTGTCAGCGCGATGCGGCCCGATCTCGAACTCGTTGTTGATCTGCTCGGCGAGACCCTTTTGGAATCGGCTTTCCTCGATGAGGTCGTGGCGCGGGAGAAACAATATCAGCTGACCCAGATCAAAGCCGAGGCAGACCGGCCTTTTAGTGTTGCGATGAAGGCACTGCGCCGCCGACTTTATGGCGCGCATCCCTATGGCCTCGAGTCGAGCGGAACCCCCGACTCGATTCATTCGCTGATGCGTGGAGATATCACATCGTTGCACGCGAGGCTCGTTTGCGGAGGAAACGGGGTTGTCGGTGTCTTTGGCGACCTGGATCTCGACCGGGCTGAGGATTTGATCCGGGCGCGATTCTCGGGTTCGCTGCGAGCAGGAGCGCGGGAATTCACGAGTCCTTCGAAGGTCATTCTACCCTCCGATTTTGCAGGACTAACCGACCTGACTCACGAAAAAGAGCAAGCCGTTCTCCTGATCGGATATCGCACGGTAGATCTGACCCACCCGGACAATCCGGCTCTGGAGATGATCGACGAAGCCTGCAGCGACATGGCGTCCCGTCTTTTTATCCGGATTAGGGAAGAACTCGGACTGGCCTATTCCGTGGGGGCGACCCGTCTCACCGGACTCGAACCCGGTTTTATCGTATTTTACGCCTCGACCTCGCCCGAGAAACTCAACCTCGTTCACGAGGAGATGCTGAGCGAGATCGACCTGATGGTCCGGGAAGGGCTCGCGGAAGAGGAATTCACCCGGGCCAAAGCCTCGTGGCTCGGGCGCGAAGCAATCCAACTGCAGGGGGCAAAAGAACTCGCCTCGACCGCGACGGTGGATGAACTGGTCGGCCTCGGCTGGGACAGCTATCGGAAAACGCCGGATATTGTTCGGGCCCTCACCCGTGAGCAGGTGCGCGAGGCGGCGGCACGTTATCTGCGGGAAGACAATCGGGTTATCGTAAGATTGACCCGGTGAGCCACGTCGCCTTACCTTCTCCCTTCTTAAGCCGCGCCCCCCTCAAGGCTACCACGAACCGGCCCTGTTTTCGCTTGCAAGGCACATCAATAGGCGCTTCGATAAGCGTCTTACCCATTCAATAATGCGCCTCGCTTTATACGCCCTTCCCGGCCTCGCAATCATCTCTTTGGCGGTGATCCTCAGCGCCAGTCAGGATACGGCAAGCGGGAACCCTCAGGCACCGACCGCGACAACGCCGCCGACAACGCCAGCACCTCCGGCTACCCCCGTTGTCATCGATCCCCCGGGTAAGTATTCGGTCATTCTGATCAGCATGGATGGCTTGCGACCGGATGCCATCACGGAGCACGGCCCCGAGCATGTTCCCGCTTTTTATCGGCTGCGCAGGGAAGGGGCATTCACGGACAATGCGCGGAGTTCGGTTGGTTACACGGTCACTTTGCCCAATCACGTCGGTATGATCACGAGTCGACTCGTGAGTGGTCCGGACGGACACGGATGGACCTGGAACAAAGATCCACTCCTCGGAGCAAACCTGCACAGGAACAAAGGGGCGTATCTCGAAAGTGTCTTTTCAGTGGCACACGATTGCGGCAGGCGCACTGCCTTGTGTGCCAGCAAGTCAAAATTCTCTCTGTTTGATCTAAGCTACGACGAGAAGAACGGTATGCCGGACGTCACCGGGGAGGATAATGGCCGTGACAAGATCGACGTATTTCTTCAACAAAACGTTTCCGAAGAAGTGATCGATGATCTTGAAAAGACGATGAAGGAGGATTGCTTCGACTTTTTAATGGTGCATATCCGCAACGCAGATACCGCCGGACACGGCTTCTCATGGACCATCTCCCGTCCTTCGATTTACATGGCGGCAGTGAAGAAGGCGGACGAATTACTCGCCGATATCTTTGAACAGGTGGAAAAAAGCCCTGCCTGGAGAGGCCGGACCTACATCGTGCTGACGGCAGATCACGGCGGGCTTACCGGAGCGAAGGTGCATGATGCGTTTGAGGAAAGAGAAAACTTCACGGTTCCTTTCTACGTATGGGGTCCCGGCATTCCTGCGGGAGCGGATTTGTATGCTCTTAATACACTCAGTCGCAAAGATCCCGGCATCCTGAATCCGCCTGCTGACCCGTCGGTTCTTCCAGCCCCTGCATTCTCCGTCTTACCAACGGTTCCCGAATCCCCCGCTCCTCCGGTAACCGCACCGGTTCCCGGAATACCTGCTCCACCTGCTCCATCTGCTCCACCTGCTCCACCTGCTCCACCTGCTGGACCAACAGTTCCGGGAGCCCAGACGCCACCCGCCGAAGTAAAGGATCTCCCGCCGATTCGCAATGCTGATGCCGGAAATCTGTGCTTGAGTCTCCTCGGGTTGCCGCCTATTCCGGGATCGACTATCAATACAAAACAGGACCTCAAAGTGATGCCGGAGAGTCCAGTCCCCGAAGTGAAACCCGAGAATTCAGTTCCGATACCGCAATGAACCTTCTCATGTCGTTCGTTTCTCAACCCATGCTCCGGGTTCTCCCGGGTGTGGTGGTGTGCCTGTTCATTGCTTCAGTTCACGCTGAAGATAAAAAACCGGTTACAGAACCTCTCGGCACCCTTTCGGATCCGCTCGCCATCACACTCGACTTTGCCACATTCAACCCGGTGGACGGAGAAAAAACGGATCAGCACCTCGGGGAAGTCATCTCTCTCTATGACGAGTTTTTGGCGTTACAGGGAATTTCCCCGAAAGGTTCGCCGGAAGATTTTGAAAAACTGCACGCGCTGATTCGCCGGGATTACCATTTGGCGAAGGGCCGCGAGGAGTACCTCGACGGTCAATATGACGCGCTGAAGGATTCCCTTGAGAAGTTAAGTGACGATTTGGAGGATAAAAAAGAGAGTGCTGATCTGGACGCTTATCTGCACCTCAAAGCGAAGTCGGATGCGATAAAGAAGAAACGTAATGTCCTGCGTTCCTATGTGGATTTCGAGGAACCGGCACTTGAAAAGCTGGCAACTGCCGCCAGCCTACCGGAGAATTCCCTGCTCCGCGAGGAAGCCTTTAATGTTGCGGCGCGAAGCCTTTATTCTCTTCTCGCCGATCAGTACCTTTCCGATATAGGGAACGATCCCAAGGATCTATGCGCCAGGGAGATCGGCCAGATCGCGAACCATTTCCTGGGACGGGCCACGTTAAATGCGACGCCTTATTACACCACTCACACGAAGAATTGTCCGGTAGGGAAATTGCGTGCCTTGAAAGAGGCGACCAACCTCTACGATCCCTCGGATAGGGATTCGTTTGTCCCTGCTTCCCGCCTCGCCAAGCTCTCGCATGAGGAGGTTTCGAGGCTCGACGTCTCGCCTGATAATCCGATGTGGCACACCCACCGGAAAATGGAATCCGGAACGGTCGACACGTGGAGTGAGATTGAAAACTGGGTCGAAGGCAAAACAACGGAAGAACTACTCGATTCAAAGAAATTCCGAAAAGAATTCCCGGATTTTCGCTACAATCTGCAGACTTCAAAACGGGTCCTTTTCTGGGACGACATCAAGATCACGGCGACTTCGCCAAAGATCGATACGGTCGATGCGCTCGGACAAAAGTGGAAGCTGAAGTGGGCCGAAGAAGTGCCTATCGAGCCGGTCGCGAATCGACTGCGGCTTCTCCTCGGGGCAAAATTCGCCGATCTCACCTACACGGAAGTCGGCGGGTCGTCGCATCTTCTGATTCTGCCCTCCGCCCTAGAAAAATCGATGAATCCCGACAAGATCATGCCGTTGACGCGTGAAGAGTTCATCAAGGCAATGATGGAATCCAAATACGAATTCAACGCCAAACCTTTTATCCTTTCATCGGGAGTCATTACGGAAAGCAATGCCGATACCATTCTGGCGGGCCTGCCCGAAGAAGCGCTGAAACCCTTCCGAAAAAAGCGTCTCATTGGCCGGGTCTGGATTCGATTCCGCGAATCAATGGTCGAGGCAAAGCACGATGTGTTTCCTTCCGGCGGGCCGATATCGACTAGCAGTGACATTACCGCCGGAGATCGTGCGCTCCGCCAGTCGATGATCGTGGCATTCTGGTTCGGGCACACTGACTTCAAAGAAGATAACTGCCGCGGTGTCTGGATCAAGGGATTCGGGGGCAAAGGAGGATCGCAGTATCTCGAATATTTCCACGACCCCGGCTCTTCGTTTGGCGGGTCGAGGGGTTCGGGAGAGATCAACAAGCTCGCCTACCAGGAGGAGAACGGGGGATTTCTCTGGCTACTGCCCGGCAACCAATCGATCACTTCGAGCTACTTCAGCCTTTACCGTCCGGGTCATTTCGAACGCGTTACTTTTGCTGATCAACTCTCCGGGGCTCGTCATATAACCAGGCTCACCAAGGCGGACATCGAGCAGGCGGTTGACGCCTCACTCATGCCCGACTTCTACAAAGCCTGCTTGGCGTTCCGATTGACGAAACGGCGTGATCTGATTGCCGATGTCTACGACATCCCGCTGCGCGATGCAAAGGCAGGTGAGGCTCCCGAATTCAAGATTCCCCTCACCACCCGGGCTGATCGGAGCGCGGCGGCAAGTCGTTACCACATACCGCTGGAGGAGATCGAAAATGACCTCGTCAGGACCGGGCACCTCGCTTCCGGAGATCGCTCCGGCGCGACGACGGCTCCATTTGTTGACGTGATTGTCAAAAAAGGGGTAATCCAGCCCTATAGCGACTGTGTGATTCCCGGTATCCTGCGGGATTTCCGTCACCCGGCTGGATTTTTAGATCGGATGTCACGATTTGACGACAATCTCGAATGGGAGTCGCGGCGTTTTGGAATGAAATAGATCATGATTGAAGAACCCGCTGAAGAACTTGCTGAAGATCCCTCTGAGACCAAAAAGGAGCGGAAGGAGCGCAAGGAGAGAGAAAAGCTTGAGAAGAGGGCGATGAAGGAGAAATCGCCCGGCATGAGCAAAGGTGTCGAAACGCTCTTCAAGAACATCTATCGCGTTCACGTGGAGGTCAGCGCCATGGCCGACAACAAGGCGAATTTTCTCATTTCCGTGAACAGTATTATCCTGCTTCTTTCCACCGCACATGTGAAAGAAATTGTCACTGATAGATTTCTCCTCTTTCCCGCCGCGATTGTCATTCTCTCCTGCATTCTTTCGATGGTGTTCGCCGTGCTGGTAGCGAGGCCGAGAATTACCGGTGAGCGGTCTTCGGATCGCCCCCCGCACCAATCTCCTAACCTGCTCTTCTTTGGCACCTTCACGAGCGTACCCAAAGATCAATACGTTGATGCGCTCATCGGGTTGAGCAAGGACGGCGAGGCGATCTATTCGGCCATGGCCGCTGACATATACGTCATTGGCCTGGTCCTCCAGAAGAAGTTCCAGCGTCTCCAGACTGCCTATGGTTTTCTTTTGTACGGAATGCCGGGCGGGATATTGCTCTTTCTCATTATTCAGACAATACTGCGAGTGACGGGGACGGAAGGATAATCGTGCTGGTTTGGACTCACCGGATTATCTGGTTTGATTTTTTGATGGCAGCCCCCTTCCGTGTGAACCGTAGTTGCACCCGCCTTCGAATCGATTTAGTTCTCCTGTGAGCTTCCTAGATCGTTT
>JAGNMT010000115.1 GCA_017991025.1 Verrucomicrobiales bacterium | reverse complement strand
TCGATTTCATCCTGGGAAAGACAGAGGTCTAATCCGGTGAGTGCAAACTCGACCCGGCGGCGGAGATCGACTCCGTCCCAGAGCTCACTCGATCCGTCGGCCCGCTTCAGGACGATCATGGACTCCTGAGTGGACTCGTAGTCGCGTACCATCTCGTCGTCTTCGACCTGACGAAGGTGAGCGCGGTGCGCACGATAAAGAATGTAGGACTCGGCTACTTTGTAATGACCCTGACGCATCAGTTCTTCCTGAACGCGATCCTGAAGGTCTTCGATACGGATGAAATCCTGTCCGCTGCGGGCGATGCGCTCGGTGAGGGCCGTCGAAATCCCCTGAGCCGGAGTCGAGTCCATTCCGAGAGAGAGGAAGGTGCTGCGAACTGCAATCTCGATCTTATTCGCGTCCCAGGCGACGACTTCCCCGTTGCGCCGGATGACGCGGCAGAGGGGCTTTTCGATGATGTCGGCGGAGACACCGCGGCGCGAGTTTGCCGCTTTGCGACGAATGAGAAGACTCTTGGCAACATCGTGGGCATTCTGCCGGACAAGCGCCATCTCAATGATGGAGGTCAGTTCCGCCGTGGTGAGAAGAACGGTCCCGTCCGCTTCTTCATTGTTAACTTTGATGGAGAGGCTTTCCGTTACAGAGCGGACGATATTGGCAACGAGTTGGCGGTTGCTGTCATTAAAGATGTCCTCCTGCTTCCGCGAGAGCGCGAGGTCAGTGACCGCTCTACCTACGGTCTCGGCGATCTTTTCGATACTGAGGTCACTCTGTTCGTTTCCTACCTGCACCATAACCCGTGCGGGTGGCGAAGCGTGACTGGAAGCCATCTCGCTCCAGTTGAAGCGGGGTTTCATCTCCTGTGGAGTGGCGGCGCAGCGCTGTAGTTCAAGATCTTGTTCGATGAGTCGGCGGGTAATCATTGCGGTTGGGATGTGCGGATTGGGGATGGGGGGGGAATAACGGGGAACGGATTACAGAAACGGTAGGGGGAACTTCAACAGGGTTGGGCGGTGGACCCAACCCTGTCTCATAAGAAATCAAAGGTCATCGTCATGTACCGAGGAGAGGGCGGAAGCCTTCTGATACTCGGTGACTTTCTGCTCGAAAAAGTTGGACTCCTTTTTGATGTCCATCGTCTCGGCGAGCCAGGGAAAGGGATTCCGGATTCCGGGATGCAGGGGGTTGAGTCCGATACCTTCGAGCCGACGATCAGCGATGAAGTCGATGTACTGGCAGAAATCGGCCGCGTTGAGCCCAACGGCGCTGACGGGGAGGCAGTCATTGATGAACTCCTTCTCCAGCGCGACAGCCTCCTTCATTGTGTCGACGAGATCCTGTTTGAAATCAGGGGTCCAGATCTCCATGTTTTCACTGACGAGATCCATGAAGAGGTTGCGGAACACCTCGATGTGATTGGATTCGTCACGCAGGGTATACTGGAACATCTGGCCAATGCCGGGGAACTTGTTCTGTCGCTTGAGGCTGAGGATCATTCCGAAGAGTCCGTAGAACTGCGTCCCTTCCATACATTGACCGAAAACAAAAATGTTCCGGGCGAGCTTTTTCTTGTTCTCCGGATCCGTCAGATCGATGTCACGCCGGAGCTCGTGGGAGGTGCGTGTCACAAATTCATTCTTGCGTTTGATCGTGGGGATCTGTTCAAACATCGCTTCGCACTCGTGCGGGTTGATGCCGAGGCTGCTAATCATATAAAGGAGGCTGTCAGCATGAATGTTTTCCTCGTGAGCATGGCGACCGAGGACAAGCTTAAGCTCGGGAGCGGTCACGAGTTCACGTACGACGTGAAGGATGTTGTCGCCGACAATGCCTTCAGCGGCGGAAAAATAACCGATCCCCATGCGGATGATCCAGCGCTCGGAATCGCTCAACTCACTTCCCTGCCACTGTTCGATGTCCTTCTGCATCTGGATATCTTCCGGCTCCCAGTGATTTGCCTTCATCGTGCGATAAAGCTCGTAGGCCCATTGATACTTCAGTGGCAGGAGATTGAAGGCTTCAGTCTTTCGACCGTTGATGATGCGCTTCGCCGCATAGGCCTCCTCCGCCTTGTCCTGATCAAGAACAAAGGTGCGGTCTCCGATAGTGAATTTCTTTTCCATGAGTCGGTTCGTTATTGATGGCGGTTGGTTGTGGGGCTCGGGATGGGATAAGATTGGGGCTTCTGTGAAGTTCCTATTTTCGAGGTTCTGGTGGGATAGGTTGGGCCCTTGGGAGCTCTAAAAACCATGAAAACAAGCAATTTGATTGGCCGTCATTGATTTGGTAAAAACACCATATCTTGTTGGCCGGTCATTAAGATGCACAATATGTAGTGGTTCTTCAAGAATATTTTACCAAGATTAAGCGTTTTTTGCGCCATCCCTTCTGTGACAAGCAATTAAAGTTCGGGAAGTACCAAAAATAGTTTGGTTTGACGGATAATTAAGCGCGCAGAAGTTTTCTTCCGGGGGCACGACGCTTCCCGGCGAGCCGCGGAAAGCGACTTCGCAGAGTCGTCGGAGACGGGTCACCGACCGGTCTGTGGTATTGCCTCGCAGGGACTTTTTACCTGGCGGCGGCGAAACGCTCAGCCACAGCACCCCAATTTACGACATTCCAGAAGGCATCCACGTAATCGGGACGACGATTCTGATAATTGAGGTAATAGGCGTGTTCCCAGACATCGAGTCCCAGGATAGGCGTGCTGCCGTCGCATCCGGCTGCTTCACCCATGACGGGAGTGTCCTGATTGGGAGTACTTGTCAGGGCGATACTGCCGTCTGCCTTAACGACGAGCCAAGCCCAGCCGGAGCCGAAGCGTGTCAGCGCGGCATTTTTGAAAGCATCTTTGAAGGCATCGAAGGAGCCGAAGGTGCTGTTAATCGCTGCGGCGAGATCGCCGGAGGGCGCGCCACCGGCGTTGGGGCTGAGAATGCTCCAGAAGAGAGAATGGTTGGCATGACCTCCACCGTTATTGCGAACCGCTCCACGGATGTTTTCCGGGACGGAACCCAGGTCGGAAATAAGTTCATCAATCGTTTTGGCTTCAAGCGCGGCGTTACCGTCGATCGCCTTGTTCAGATTGGCGATATAGGCGGCGTGATGTTTGCCGTGATGGATCTCCATCGTCTTTGCGTCGATGTGCGGTTCGAGAGCGTCGAGAGCGTAGGGAAGGGCGGGTAGTTCGTGTGCCATGAGATCGGTAGTTGTGTGCGGTTGTTGTGTTGTTGTTTCTCTCCGGTAAAGGACGGAACTCAATGAGCCTCCGTCACAACAACTTGTCAAAAACCGTTATGTGCGCAAATCCGATTTTTGACCGAAACATTGGAAAAATCCGCACTGACTGAAAAGGCTCCACGGCTCCGCCCCGTCAGAAAAGAAAAATCGGCGGAGGCACGATGACCGGGACTCTTGCATTGGAAAAATTGAGACCTTCGGATTCGGAGATCGACGTGACGGTGTCGTTCATGAACTCGATCGCCACCCGTCCCGACTCCACTTCGATGTACTGGGTCACGGGGACGGAGCGCCCGAAGGCATCGAAAGACATCACGGTCTGCGGTACCCTCTTATAGGAGATATATTCCAAGGCATCAGTTCTTCCCTCGCCGCTCACTTTGGAACTCCGTTTGTCCGGCGGGCCAATGGAGGCGGTCACTTCAGCCACAGTCATGCCAAGTGCCACTTGTTGATTTTCGATCAGTTTTGATACGACAAGATAGCGTTCGTGATACGCCAGGAGATTTGCTTCGAAGCCTTCAGGGAGGCCGGCAATGGCGGACTTGCTTACCCAACCCGCCACCTGTCCCTGTTTTGCCCGTGTCCGGACCCGATAGGCTTTTTCGCTAATCGCGAGAAGAACGGCGGGCTGATCGGGAGTCGTGTTCCCGATCCAGCGATCACCTTTCAGGGAGGAATAGATAGGGGCGGACTGGGTAATGCGGACAGGCAGTTCCTTCTCCACCATGCCTTCGAGGTAGACGGCACCCTCTTCCTGAACCAGTTCGCTCTTGCTGCGGTCTTCCCGTTTGACGGTGACAAATCCGGGTCGGCGCAGTTGCGCATCGGCGACAGCGGGAATGACGAAGCTGAGGAGCAGGAGCCAAAGTGTGAAGCGGCTATTCATAGCAGTGTCTGGTAATTGGACGAACACGAAGTAGAAGCCGAACCGTCAAAGATTTTTCCTTCGCGGCCCCCTCTTTTAAAGAAAGGACGTATTAACAACCCCTTTATGCGTGATTATCCTTTTCAGCACCTCCGACGGCAAGCAAATCCGCAGGAGATTTGGGGGGCTCAAACCGACTCATATCGGTTCCTCCAATTATAATAATTATCATCATGCGGCAGAGGCCCGTCGTTTAATCATCCCGATGAGCCCACGTGCTTTGGCGCGCCCTTCTCTGGAAAGTGAGAGCGCTTTGGTCGAGCCGGTGAGATAGGATCGGCTCGTGAGTCCGGCGATCGCCGATGTAATATGGGCGACACGCGGGCGTCCACATTCGGCGATGACGTCATTGAGGTCCCGACTCGAGAAGGAGTCCTGCTGGTAAGCATCGCTGAGGAGCAGTGCGGCGAGGAGTGCTTGATCGGCAAGGGTCAATTCATAATCATCCACCCCTTCCAGAATCATTTTGGCCTGATCATTCAAACCGGGGCCTTCTTCGTCGCGTTCCACGAGCATGGGGGCGTCGGTCGAGAGATTGCCTTGAGTCCGCATCTTGATCGCGACTTTCACCGACATCTCGAGGGCGCGAAGTTCGCTCAAATCCATCTCGGGAATCAAGGAAACGAGAGTGTCTAGGTCGATGTTTCTCATTATGTTCTCAAAAAAATTTCAAATTACCTCATTTATTGCTTGCAAGTTTCCGCCAAAAATGAGAACTAAATCACGAAAGCGAGGTTAGAGTGAGGAATCGCTGAGAGTCGGCTATTAATTTGTGAATATCACTCAAAAATTATATAAACGCGAGTAAAACTTGAGATGTTGATATGAGAGAGATTGAAATAGTCGAGATTGCCGGAATGGAGGATTTCTTTCAGGAGATGGTTCCCCAGCTTGGGTTTCAGCGAGTGCCGGTGTATCGGGGGCAAGGCGTGAGCAATTGGAAGCTGTTCCCGACTCTTTTCCGCGAGGAGGTAGCTAAAACCGAGTTCAAGTCCTGGGCGGAGCTTGAGGCGGCGTTTCTCATCGGCCTGAAGCAGCGTGGCCGCAGTGAGCTCGGTTACGAGCCGGCGACTGAACTCGAATGGATGGCTGTCGGCTCGCACCATGGCTTGCCGACCCGGTTCACGAGCTGGAGCGAGAATGCCCTCGTTGCTTTGTTCTTCGCGACCGATCCTTCCCATCCCGAAGCAGACGGCGCGGTTTGGCGGCTCATGCCCGGCGACACGAGTCTTATGATTTCACAGGATTACGAGCAGGTACCGGAACAAGCACGACTCTATCGTCCTCAGAGGCCGACTTCTGCGATGCTGAATCAGAAGACTTGTTTTCTTTCCCACCCTCTGCCGAAAGAGGATGCCACTTCGGAGTGTTTTGAAGACCTTTTTGAGTTGGGTGGTGAACGGCTTTCTCTCGCCAAGCTCATCATTCCGGCGAGTGAAAAGGCGTTTCTCCGCCGACGGCTGGCAACTATGGGCTTCGACCATCGAGCCATGTTCCCGGGAATGGGTGGGCTCTGCCGCGATATTCGTGAGGAGCTCTATTGCCATACGGATTCATACGAGTGGGTTTTTCCGGAGCGGGCTTGAGCGTCTGCAAACGGGCGGCTGAAAAAATTTACGGCTCCGGTTGGGAACTGTTTTGAAGTGGCGAAGTTTGCAACCCTCAAACTCATGTCGACGATCCCTGCGATTGCGATTCAAATCGGGCTGATTTTCGGCCCCGTGGTGCTCTTCCTCCTGATGAAGTCGCGTTTTGTTCGTAAGCGTGCCAGCCTTGTTTTTGCTTTGGTTTTGTCTCTGTTAACCGGATGGGTGGCGTTCTATTTCGCTTCCGAATACGGCTGGCAGCCAAGGGCGAAATCAGGAAGAACCATGGCACTCCCGTCGGCCCTGCTTTTTTGGGTCTTTGCGCTTGGAATCCTGATTGTTCTCCTATTGTTCATCTTGGTGAAGCCTGCCGGAGCGAGTTCGTTTTCAAGTAAAGAAGCCGCCGAAAGCAAGGTGTTAGATCGAGGCTGGCGCGTCGGTCATCGGGGGCGTGACAGCATGTTTTACGAAGAGTTTCGGGAGGGAGCCTGGCACCAGATCACAATAGACGGGGAAATGCTGATGGGGCCGGCGCACCACGTGATCTATTTTTTGTCGCCGGAGAAGTGGAGCGATTATCCTGATTGGGCGGGAGGACGCCGGGATGAGATCATTGCGCGTATTAAGAGTGAATTCACCGAGCCGGATTACGAGTATTATGGCGCGTGACTCAGGGGCGGTAGGAACGCCTCTTTGGGCCGAAGGGCTGGATCGATAAAAAATGGACGATGAGCGGGGAATTCATCTGATCTGTCTTGACATTGACAGAGCCAATCGTCAGTCTCCTGCAATGATGAATGCGCGAAGTTCTCTGATGACTGCCATCTTTCTTGTTTGTTTTTGGGGGACTGCTGCTCTCGCCAATCCCATCATCGGGAATCCATTTTTCAAGCAACTGGTCGGTAAATGGCAAGGTGAAGGTGAGCTGGCTAATTCTGAGAACGGGTCCAAGACTCCCGTGAAAGAGACCTGGGAGGGAAAATTCACAGATAGCGGCAACTTCGTCATATCGGGAAAGAGACTTCTGGATCAAGGCGAACACGATTTCGCCTGGGAGTATTTTGCAAATGGGGATCTGATCGAAGGCCAAATGAAAATGTCCGAACCGGAACTGGATATTCGCTTCGAAGCTCAGGTTTCGGAAGCCTCCCGGACGATCACCATGAAGATTCCGCTATCGGGCGGCGGGGGAACCCTGACGATTACCAATACTGTGTCTGAAGATGGCCAAACCATCGAAGGTTCTGTAGAGATCGTCGACACTGCCGGCCGAACCACCTCGACCGGCAAAGTGACACACCGAAAACAGTAGGGCTGATTCCGCAGGGCTGAGCCTTCCGTTTGCAAACCCCGATTCGGGGTGTTCATTCGGTGTAATTAGAAGATTATGAAATCCCACCTGCTTTGCCTTTCCCTTCTTTTCGTTCAGATGGCGTGTCTCCCGACTCCAGCCCCAGCCGAAGAGGTTCACACACCTGCCGTTGGTACAGGGGAGCGCAAAGCTATAATGGACGGCATGCGGAACTGGGTCCTCCGGCAGCACCAGATTGAAGCGATCTTTGTGGTCAACGCGCTCCTCGTGAAGGATGGCTATGCGTGGGTCAACGTGAATCCGCAGAGCCCGGATGGCTCCGCCCAGTATGAGCCCCTCAGTGGTGTTCTCAAGCTGGATGGAGGCGTATGGCGTATGGTCTTCCCCGACCCCGCCGTCGAATTAAGTGTGGGAGAGAATTTGAGTGAAGCGGCAGCTCGAGCGAAGGCAAACGAGATTCTTCTTCAGCAAGTCCCCGGGATTCCCCGTGAATTAGTGCCCCGTTGACCTGCCGGGAGTCCTCAATTTTTCGGATCGCGAGAGAAGTCTCCCGGATCTTTCTTTGTTGGAACTTGTGGTAGAGTCGTTCGATCCCATGAATCACTCTCTCCGTCTTTGCTTTCGCATTCTCATTTTAATCTCCGGACCTGCATTAACTGGCTGGATTGTGGGGCAGGAGATGACCTTTCTCTGTTGGTTCCTCCCGGCCGTGGGAATTCTCTGGCTTGCCTCTTTGTATCTCGTCTTCGGGCCAGCCCCGTGGCGGCGGAGGCTTCGCTCGCTCGCCCTTATTGTCGCCTCTGTCGTCGTTTTTGGTTTCCTTGCGTCGAAGCTGGTCCGTTACGAAGGCTCCGCTTCCGGTTCGTCTTTTCCCCGGTTTTCGTGGGTGTGGACATCGGTCGATTCAATGCCGACCCCTCTCGCGGTTGTGGCCGCCACCGTTATCGATCCGGGAATGGTTTCGGCACAGTTGGAAAATTTTCTCGGCCCCGGGCGGAACGGTATCCGGGAGACGCTCCCGTTCGGCACTGATTGGGGTGTAAATCCGCCCCAGTTGCTCTGGCGACGGCCCATTGGCAAAGCCTGGTCCAGTTTTGTCGTATCCGGAAATCGGGCCATCACCCAGCAACAGGTCGGCGATGATGAACATGTCACCTGCATCGAACTCTCCACGGGAAGGGATCTCTGGGACCATGTTGATGCGCAGGTGCGCCTTCTCCTCGAGAGAGCTGAAAATGGTGGAGCTGCTATGGGCGGCGACGGACCTCGAGCCACCCCGACCATTTTTGAAGGGAAAGTGTATGTGATGGGGGGTACCGGTATTATCAACTGCCTCGAACTGGAAACCGGGAAGCTCGTCTGGTCGAGAAATTTGATCAAAGAGCTCGAAGGAGAGGTTCAGCGATGGGGGATGGCGAGTTCCCCGCTCATCCTGCCGGGAGGGAAAGGAGTTGTTTTTGCGGGTCCGGAAAAACCGGGGCCCACCCTTGTCGCTTGTGATCTGTTTACCGGAAAAGATGTCTGGATTTACGAGGGGGGAGGAGCCAGTTACAGTTCCCCCCGGCTCATGACTTTTTCCGGGGTCGAGCAGGTTGTGAGCGTGAACGCTACGGACGTGAGTGGAGTCGAGCCCGCAACAGGGAGGGAACTCTGGCGTCATCCGTGGCCTGGAAATTTCCCGAAAGTGGCTCAGCCTCTTGCTTACGGTGACGAAAGGCTCCTCGTTACGGCGAGCTACGGAGTCGGTAGCCTCCTTTTGAGGGTATCTTCAGTCGCCGGGACGTTTGCTGTCGAGCAGCTCTGGAAATCGACTCGCTTGAAAACCAAATTCAGCTCTGCT
>JAGNMT010000114.1 GCA_017991025.1 Verrucomicrobiales bacterium | reverse complement strand
GGATACTATCCCCCTAGCGGACCCCTCCCTTAGGGGGATCATAACGCCTATATACTAAGCGTTGAGTGTAATAAGTCGAAAGGCATCATCTAATCTCAATAAGGCCCCGTTATGCTTAGCTTTGAGGCCTTAAACATACCTCGTTATCGACCCACCACCGCGCTTAAGGCATCTCTTTTATTGGCGTTTTGCGAAGAGGTGTCTCGAAGAGTCTTTTCAGTAATCGCACGGAGATTTTTTTTCAGTAGACACAGCGACAATCGGAATGCCCTCCTATAAGCTCACCCGTCGTCTCCACAGCCTTGAAGCGAGGATCGATTCGGTGATGTTCGAGGGGCGGCAAAATCACGAGTTCGGGATCGTTGGAGCCGGTCTCGCTGCGGCCCAACACGTCGGGGCAAACCTGATCGTGAAGAATGCCATGAAACCCGGGTCGAAGGCAAATCGCGGGATGGCGGCACTGTTCCGGAAGGGCGTGAACGATCGCCGTGCGGGCAAGCGGATCAAGGGCGGGCTGGTTGGTGCCAGTGAGGCGCTTCTCGGTCCTGAATTTTCTAAGGCTTACGAGGCAGGTGTGCACTCATCCCGATCCATGCGCTATGCGGCCAGCCGCCTTCCTGCCCAGGACGATACCCAAGAGGCCTTCAAGCGGATCATCACGACCCGGGGATCAAAGAGGGTCACGAAAGCGGTGAATAAATTGCCGACAACGAAAGACGTTGGTGGCTACGGAAAAGGAAAGAACATTGGCCGTGCAGTAGGGGCCGGGGCCATCATGGCCGCAGATCCCGTGGGGAGCATAATCCCAATCGGAATGAATCTCTCGAAGACCGCCTTGGCGAATTCCGCTGAGCGTGGCGGCGTCGGCAGGAAGATCGTGGATAAGATATTCAAATACGGAGCGAAGCGCGGGAAAAGCAGCGGTACTGTTCGCTCGGTGGTCGATACGGTGGTGTCGCCATCAGCCAACATCATCCGTGATGCTGGCGCGTCTTCGGTGGCCACGGCAGAGGGGCTTCGGAAGAAGGGACTTACCAAATCAATGATTGGGAAGATGTCCAAAAAAGACATGAAGGAGTCCGGCAGGGCGATGATCGAAAGCGGTCGCTACCAGCCGCGCAAATAGATCACGACCAGGGTGATGACGACCAGGATGATGAACAGAGCGACCTCAACAAGAAGGGGGATTTTGTTTTTCATGAAATAATGTATCGGATTTTAAGACATTAGCAATTTGCGTTGACAGCAAAACGCCAATGTGATTTCTTCGCGTTATGCCGAACCCAAGTGCCACCCTGTTTAGCCCCGAGGAAGAAGAAGAGACCTGGGCGATCGTCGAGCTGATGGGCCGGAGCAGGGTGGCTGGCAGGATCTCACGCGACACGCAGTTCGGGACCGGCTTATTGATGTTGGACGTTCCGTATTGCCAGGGATTCATCCGTCAGTTCCTCGGTTCCGAAGGGGCGATTTTCCGGATAACGATCTGCGACGAAGAAATAGCCCGGGCCACGCAGGAGGCCAGGAGGCTTGAGCCCGACATCGGTTTGAGCTTTCGAAAATGGCAGGACAACGAGATCGTGAGAGACACGAAGGAAATGCTGAGCCCGTCTTATGAGCCTGATTTCTCAGTCGGGGAAGTTGGCCGATCGATTTGCGACAAAGCCGGAAACGTTGTCGGGACGGTGTATTGACATCTTTTTTAAATCATGAAAATTCAATTCATCGACTGCCCTCATTGCAACGAAGCGGCCCTTTACCATCGAGCGTTTGGAGAAAATAAGGTTCTGACGTGCAGGCATTGCAACTCCGTTTTCACCGACAAAGAGGCGGCAGAGATTGAATCTGAGCAGTTCACCGATTCCGCCATCACGGCCGGTTATAGGGCGTGTTCGGTGATCTCGTTCATCGTCATTGTTGGAACTGGACTGCTGGTCATGTGGCTTGTTCTGAATCGTCTGTAGGTTGACACACCCCGGATGGGGCATGCTCAGATACTCAGGTTTGCTTGCGGCAAGGCCGTCGTCACAAAATGCCATCGGGACGGCTTACTTTGCCACCGATGAAGGAGATGTTTATTTGAGCGCTGGCGGCCAGTGGATCATTCGGCCGGCTCAGCGAATCGAAGATTTCGTCGGATTCAGCTCGGTGGCGGATTATGCGTCACTCCCATCGGCCGCCGGAAACATCGGATGGTTGTTCGAAACGACCGATGACGGGAAGCTTTTCGAGGCATTCCCGGGAGCCTGGTACGATGCCAGCGCTTCAGTGGAGGGCTTGGGGACGACAGCGGACCAGACAAACGCGGAGATCCGGACCGCCTACGAGACCGAGCGCACCCTTATGTCCCAGGCCGAGGCCGAGGCGGGATCAGCGACGACAGTGCGACTCCTTAATGCCCTGCGTCTCAAGCAGGCTGTTGATGCGGGGATTTCGGCATTGATCGATGCCTCTCCCGCCGCGCTCAACACCCTGAACGAACTCGCCGCCGCACTCGGGGATGACGAGAATTTCGCCGGGACCATGACGACCGCCCTAGCGGCCAAGGTGGCGCTCACCGGAGATCAAACCGTGGCTGGAGTGAAGGCATTTTCTGACATCACCCCTTTTTCTTTGGGAAACAGAACCGCCATCGTTGCCCTCACCTACGGGGCGAGTCTTACCCCTGACTGTGCCGCTGGCCTTTCTCGGTCCATCACCCTTACGGGGGATTGCGTGATCGCAGTCCCGACAAACGGAGTTGCCGGCATGGTCCTCGAACTGATCTTCACTGCCTCTGGGGCAAGCCGGGAACTCACTTTCAACGCCAGCATTAAGACTCTCACCGGGGCCACCTACGAGGCAACTGTCGCCAGTGGGTCAATCAGGATTGTAGAATTGAAATACACCGGATCAGTGTGGTGTATGGTCAAAAACCAAGAATTTGCTTAATTATGGACTTATATTTTTCATCTACCAATGGGGGATCGAGCGACGGTGATACTGCTGCTAACTGGTTTGAGGATTCTGCCTATACGACACCACATAATGCGGTTCCGACTACTGGTGACAATGGACTTATTTATGAGGGAACGTGCAGCGGATTCTCGTTCAACTGTGATTCAGTGAATATTTATGCTGGTGTAACACTTACATCTCTTACGATAGCAGTTCCACTTATATACAACCAAGGGACAATAACAACGGTCGGGTCTGGTGTAACCGTTACGGATAATTCTAGTGGTAGTATTATTGGATCAGTTTCATCTGGAGCTGTCGTCACTCAGAACAGCGGCGGGGCATCTATCACATCTAACTCTGGCGTTGTAACAAATAACAATGCAAGCGGAACAATCACCACGAATGCTGGCTCGATCACGACTAACAATGGCACGGTCGGGACGAACGAAAGTGGTGGCACCGTCGGGACGAACGCAACTGGGGGCACGATTACGACGAATGCAGGCGCAGTCGATACGAATAACGGTGGCACGATCACCACGAATGCAAGTGGGGGGAGCGTCGGGACAAACAGTGCTGGCGCGATCACGACGAATGCAGGCGCAGTCGGAACGAATAATGCCTCGATTATAACGAACGCAAGCGGGGGCACGGTCACGACGAATTCTAATACTGTCACGACGAACGACGGCACTGTCACGACGAACGCCTCGGGGGGCACGATCACGACGAACGCCTCGGGGGGCACGGTCACGACCAACGACGGCACGGTCACGACCAACGCCAGCGGAGGCTCCATCGTCAGCAATTCAGGAGTCGTTACGACCAACAATGGCAACATCAGAATGCAGGGCCGCATCGTCGGCGGATCCGGCACCCTCTCGTCCGCCGCCACCTCCGATCTCTCCAGCCACACCGCAGGATCCAACATGACATTCCCATCCGGTGGTGGCGGCGTGGTCAACTTTTGGTAACGGTCGGGGTCTATTCCCGGAATTTAGATGGCAGCAAAACCAAAAGCAAAGGCGAAGCCTCCTCGCAAGAAGATTGCGGCCAAGAAGGTGCCCGCCAGGGTCGTCAAAAAGAAGGTTTTGCCACCAAAAAAGAAGGGGACTCCCAAAAAGGCGAATGCCCCGAAAAAGAAACCCGTCAAAAAGGCGCTCCGGGGCAAGGCTCACTTGACGTCCCAACAGGAATTGGCGGATTTCCTCAGTTGCTCGAGGTCAACCATCTCTCGGCTTCTCCGGAAAGAAGGCTGCCCGAAAAAAACGGCTGACGGCAAGTATCCGATGGCCGCGTGGAAGGAATTCTACGAGATCAACAAGGAAAATTACTCGGTCGACGACGAGGAGCTGGCCGGTGAGCGCCGTGCCAAGCGAGAATTGGCTGACGTGAAGCTGCAGCGGGAGCTTTTTGAGCTTCAGCGCGAGATGGGAGACTACATGCACGTCGATGAGGTCATGAAGATCATCAGCCAGGCGTGGAGCGGGGCCGTTCAGCACCTCAAGGACGCCGAACACCTCGTTGCTCCGCTGGTGGCCGGTCTCGATGTCCCGGAAGCCAGGAAATTGATCCGGCAAACCAACATTGAGGCGCTGCACCGGTTCAGCCTCGGCGATTGGGCAAAAAAAAAAGCGTTTTGGTCGAAAGTTTATGCTCAACTGCGAGACCTACGGGAGACTTGCAGCCTTGGGAGTGGGCCGAGCGCAATGTCTCTCTCCCCCGCAACGCAACCGTCGTAAAGTGGGACTCCAGTCAGTCGATTTTTCTCCGGCAGATCACGGAGGACTTCAAAAATCCCGCCGTCAATGAGATCACGTGCATGTGTTCGGCGCAGAGCGCCAAGACTGAGACGCTGATTGCCCTTTTGCTCTGGGCGATCGCTGAAGACCCGGGCCCTATCCTTTGGGTGACGACCAACCAAGGCGAAGCCCGCAAGATCGCGAGAATGCGGATCATGCCGGCCATCGATATGTGTGCACCGGTCATCACGAAGGTTCCGGATGGACGATATGACCGGACCACAACGACGATTTACTTCCCGGGTGCTCCGCTGGTGATTTGCGGAGCGGATTCTCCGGCAAACCTGCAGTCGACGCCGTACCGTTACATCTTCCTCGACGAAGTGCGCTCATGGAAGCCCGGGGCCGTCCAGATGGTCTCGAAGCGGACCCGATCGTTCCCGCATTCCTACAAAAAGGTCGTGGTTTCGACTCCGAGCCTCGCAAATGACCAGATGCACCGGTTCTACCTGGCCGGATCCCAAAACCAGTGGCATTGCAAGTGCCCGGACTGCAAAGCGGAGTTTGCGCTTGATTGGGGAGACCGGAAATCGGCCGGCGGGCTGAAGTGGGATGAAAATGACGAGACCGTGAAAGACGGGAAGATCGTTTTTGACCGTCTTTTGGAGACGGTTCGATATAAGTGCCCCGGATGCGCAAAAGAGTGGCGGGATAACCCGAAGGACAGGAAACTCCTTTCAAATTCGGGGAAATGGGTTTCCCAGAACCGAAAACACGCCAAAAACGTCCGATCTTATCAGTGGAATGCCCTTTTGCCGTGGTGGCCGTCGTGGACCGATCAGGTGAAGGAATACCATGAAGCGATGGCGGCGTTCCGGATCGGTGCATTCCAACCGCTCAAAGATCACTACAACGAGACTCGCGGACAGGTGTGGACCGATGAATTCCGGTTCGCGAAAGATCTCGGGACGATAGATGAGCGGGTCGGTGACTATGACATCACGGCCTTTCAGGCCATGGCTGCGGCGATCGAACCATCCCCGATGCGGCGAGTTCGATTCACCGTTGAAGGATTCGAGGTGAGCCGGATCATCATGACAAACGATGTCCAGGGGAAAGGCGGGCGTCACTTTTGGTCAGTCATTCGGGCATGGGGCCCAACCGGCCGGTCTCGACGGCTCGCTTCAGCGAAACTTTACACGATCGCCGAAATCAACCAGATGGCGCGAGAATGGGGAGTCAGCCCCGATGACATCGTGATCGATGCCGCCCATTGGGCCACGGAGGTCTACGGTTACGTGCTGCAGTCAGAATGCCGGTGGAAGGCCTTCCGGGGAGATCACCGAGAGTTCTTCACGGAGGCTGGTCCGGACGGTCCAGTGAAAAGCATTACCAACGTCTCATGGGTGGATCCCGCGCAGGGTACTCGAGACGAGGGGCGGTTTGGAAACATCCCGCTTTATCACTTCTCGAAACCGTCGACGTGCGACCTTTTGGACTCCTACCTCTACGGCATCATCCCCGGGTGGGAGATCGACAAGGGAGCGGACGAGGTTTACCGGCTGCAGGTCATGGCATATTACCGCCACATTTCTGTCGACAAGAACGGCAATGAGAAATTCGAATGGCGATCGAAGCGGGAGGAGCACTTGGCCGACTGCGAACGGATGCAGATTGCCGCGGCGAAATTGACGGGGCTTTTGGATTGAGTTGAAAAACAAAAAGAGCGGCATCATTGCTGATGCCGCTCTCCCAGATGATAAGGGTGTGCCGCCCTTATTTCAAACCTACCTACAGGTCTGAAAAATTCAAGTTGAAAACAGGAGTCGCTCGAGTTCATCCTGATGATCAGGATCAAGCGGCGAGCAGTTGAAGACATTGTCCAGCAAAGCCGCGATCCTCCAGGCGATCTTACTGTCTTTGATGTCCAGCTCGGCCTCGAAGAAATGAAACCCTGACGGATCGGATCCGGTCTTGTTCCGGGAATCGACAATAAACCCGGAGATCAGAAGGGAGTCAGCTCCATGTCGAACCACCGTCATGAAGGCAGTGTCGTGGGACACGAAAAGATCGTTCCCCAGGACGGCGGCCGCTCCGACGATCTTGAATGATCGGAAGACGGGGCTGCGATCGGTCAGGTAGAGTTCGATGGGATGCCACCAATCCTCAAAGGGTTGGCCCTTCTGGGTGATGACGCGGTTGTTTTGGCGGGTGGGGGTTTCAGCGGTCATTTCTTTGGATGGTCAGTGTGTACTTAGGCAGCGGCATCGAGGTCAAAGGTGTCTTCAATGTCGAATTGTCGGATCCGGAGTTCACGGAGAACGTCGCGGTGATGTTTCTCGGCCTGGATGCAAAGGAGCTTGTCGGCGAGGAGTGAGACCTTCCGCCGTTTCCGGCCAGCCGCTTGCGCGGCCAGCCGGGCGGTGTTCATTACTCGATCGAGATCCTCACGGGACTGGATCCCGGCGATGATTTGTTCGAGGGTTTTCATTTCAGTGCGGTTTTGGCGATGTGGAGGCAATACTCATCCCACGGGATAGCGACGATGCACTTCATTGGGGTTCGTTTGTAATGCGGTTTCCAGTGCTTTCTGGCCGTTGAATCGGAAACCACCGATCCGGTTTTCTCGTTGAAGTAATGAGCGTAAACGCTTTCGATGACCTCGAACTTTTTCATTCCTTCCCACGAAACCAGACCGGTGTAATACCCGTGATGCTTTGCCTTAGCAGCGCGATTGGCGGGCTTTGAGATGCTGGGCGGTATGTCCTTTCTGTCCCCGATCGTGAGAGTGTGGATGGTCTTCATCAGAACTGGATTGAGACGTGACGGATTTTGCCTTCGGCGATGGCTTCGACGAGGGATTTGCCTGGCTCATTCCACACATTGCGAATGTCCTCGGCTGCTTCCTCCAGTATCCTCTCGCGGTGCTTTTTGTCGGCAGCCCGCTTTTGCTCAGCCTCCTCCTCGGCTTGCCTTTCGGCCCTGGCCCGTGCCTTCTCGGCCTCAACGGCAAACTCAGCGTCACGCTTCGCCTTCGCAGCATCAGCCTCAGCCTTGGCGATCGCCGCGTCGGAATCGGCCTTCGCTTTCGCTGCGGCAGCGTCCGCGTCCTCCTTGGCCTTCTTGGCGTCGGCCGCGGCTTTCTCCTCGGCGTCAGCCTTGGCCTTGTCGGCAGCGTCCTTGGCGATTTGCTCCTCGTGGATCCGGCGGGCTTCGGCTTCAGCGGCGATGCGGTCCTGTTCGGCCTTCAGCTCGGCCGCCTCACGGGCCAGGGCCAACGGGAGCGCTTTTTCGAGACGAGCTCTGGCGGTCACGATCTTCATCTTCGCCTTGTCGGCGATGTCCGGAAATTCTTCGAGGTCTCCGATGAAGAGGGTGGTGAGGGTCGAAATCCGCTCCTCGATGTTCCCGCTCGAAAGGGTGTCGATACCATCGGAGAGACCGGCGATCTGCTCCATGACTTGCACCTTGCGCTCAGCGAGGCGCTTCTCGGCCTCCTCGAATTCAGTGAGGGGCTTCCGGACGGTATCCTTGAGTTCATCGAGCTTTTCCCGGGCCCATCGGCGCTGGCCATTCACGCGATCGGTCAGCGCCTTGGCCTCCTCGAGGAGCTCTTTTCCGGAATCGTCGAGGAAGACTTTGGTGCGGGCGATCGTGGCGGCGAGGCTGCGGACGGCCTCACGGTCTTTCTTCACGGTCATGTCGGGCTTAAACGACAGGCAGTATTCGGAGATTTGATCGACGGCCAATTCGAGCGTTTTGCTTTCGCTCTTGAAAAGGTCCGCAGGCTTCATGGTGCCGACGGCCTCAAGTTTCGTCATGATCAAGAAGGCGTTCGGGGATTCCGGTGCATCCGGTTCGGTGAGTTCAGTATTTTTTGACATGGTAGGTAGGTTTTGATTTTGATTGCGGCTATTCCGCCCGCTACTGTCTCCGGACGGATCCGGAGCCAGCGGGGAGCGAATCAGGCTTTTTCGTAGGCTTCCTGGGCCCGTTTGAGGTTTTTTGCGGTGAATGCAACGGCAAGATCGGAGATCACTTCAACATCTTCTCGGGTCCAGTCGGAAGTGTTGCCGGCCATGAGTTCGGCAGAGAGTTGAGATTTCGATTTCATGATTCACTTGGCGTTGATGACGCTCCCAAAGGGAGCCCGGGTTTCGCTGCTGTAGGAGATCCAAAGGACCGGATACGGAGGGGGAACCTCTGGGAAGGTGCCCCACATATCGGTGAAGTAGAGGAGGCA
>JAGNMT010000113.1 GCA_017991025.1 Verrucomicrobiales bacterium | reverse complement strand
CCGGTGCGGAACTATGGCGGCAGGAGGCCGGAGACGCGCGCAACCTGGCAGCGGAGTCGGAAACAGTGACCCTGATCCGGGGACGTCCGAAGCGGGGTGAAAAGTCGGAGGTTCTTGCACTGGATCTCTATTCCGGCAAAGTGAAATGGCAGAACTCGGAATATCCCTGGCTCGACCAGGTTTATCGCACCGTGATGCACGGCGGTCAGATGGCCTTCGAAGTGTCTTCGCTGAGTGATCACGACGGGGGCAATGCCCTGCATCTGGCTTCCAGCGAGACAGGAAAGCTGGGTTGGGAAAAGACTTTTGCTCCGGGCATGAATCACAACCGGCAGGCGCGCGCTATGTTCACCGACAAAGATCTCTGGATTCTGCATGGTGGCAAGGAGAACACGGAGGAAAAAGACAAGTCGACTCGATCACTGATCGAAGTGTCTTCCTTGGATCCGAAAACCGGGGAAACCCGAAAAACACTGCCGGCAGGCCTGGCTCACTGCTTTCCTCCGGTGGCGACGCCGAAGTATGTCTTCGCCGGGGTCATGGACCTGACCGACATGGACTCCGGAGAAGTTCTCGCCAATCGCATCACCAAAGCCAACTGCTCCCGTGAAAACGGCTGGGTGCCGGCCAACGGGTTGATCTACACGACTCCGAAACACTGTACCTGCTGGCCGATGTTGCGCGGTTTCGTGGCGATGGCTCCGGCGATAACGGATCGTGAAAATGCGGCGAAAAAGCCCCTCGCGGAGATGGTTTTTCCTGTGGTGAAGGGACCGGCCTCTCCCGACGCTGCTGCCGCCCCGCCTGCCGCGACGGACTGGCCGACCTATCGGGGAGACCGGTGGCGCAGTGGCAGCTCCGCCAGTGCCGGGCCCGAGAATCTGGAGACAAGATGGTCGGTTCGTCTCGCTGATCCGGGTGCGTTGCCCGATGGGCCCATCCTCCATGACTGGCGCGAGAATCCGTATGTGAAAGGACCGCTCAGTGCGCCCGTGATTGCGAACGGTTCGGTCTTTGTGGCCCGTCCTGATGCGCACGAAGTGGTTGCGATGAATGCAACGACGGGTGCCGAGCGTTGGCGATTCACGGCCCGTGGAAGAGTCGACACGCCGCCGACGATTTATCGCGGTTTGTGCCTCTTTGGTTGCCATTCCGGCTATGCTTATGCCGTCCGGGCTGATTCGGGAGAATTGGTCTGGGAAATGCGCGTCGCGCCCTCTGAAGATCGCATCGTGGCCTTCGGTCAGGTGGAAAGTCCTTGGCCGATTCCCGGTGCGGCGCTGGTCCGCGGAGACACCGCCTATTTTGTGGCGGGTCGCCAGCCGCTTGCCGATGGCGGGGTATTGGTGATTGCCGTCAAAGCCATGACCGGGGCACGTCGCTGGGTACAACGAATCGACTCGATTCCGCAGAAAGCCGACCCGACTTTTAAAAATCCCTACGAGGGATTCTACGAAAACTCGGGCCTCGAGTTCGATCCGGTCGATATTCTTCACGAGGAAGGCGACGGCATCGCGATGTCCCGTTGGATCCTCTCGGATGATGGTCAAAAAGTGGAAGTCGACAAATGGAACGCCTTTGCCCGGCTCGACACCGGTGGTGGCGCGGTGTGGGTGCCTCGGGGGACGTGGACATATAATGAGCGTCACCAGGATCGCTTCCGTGGCGAGGCACCCGACCGGCCGCTCGTTGTGTTTCGTGATGGACAGGTTTTCGGGCAGTTGGAGGGCAGCACTGATCTTTTCCGTCGAGACTTCGACGCAGAGGGCGTGGGGAAATTTAACGGCAAATGGATCACCGGATGGGAAGCGGCACAAAAGGGAAGCAAGGGGGAGAAACCGTTTCGTACCTACCGCATCGCTGAAGGAGCCAAGTGGACGGTCGACGCTTTCACCCCTGCGGCGGCTAAAGCCGAGCCGGTCAAGCCGGGCGCTCAGCAATACAATCGCATCGACGCGCTCGCGCTGGCTTCGGGCGGACGGCTCTACGCCGCGCACGAGGACGGACGGCTCAAAGTGTTCGACACCGTCGATGGAAAAGTCATCGCCGAACGTGGGATCCCGGCGGTGTCCTGGGATGCCATCGCCATTGCGGACGGACGGCTCTATCTTACGACCCGTTCCGGGGAGGTTTTGTGTCTCGGTAAATAGCGTGTCTTTGGGGTGCTTGCTTTCGCGATCCGGTGTAGAATAGGCGATGCTTAAGTCACCTTCTCTGCTTTGTGTCGTTTTGCTTATTGTCCTCCCGGGTCGTTTTACGCTTCGATCCGAGGAGTCGACGGTGCCGGTAAGGGGAGGGGGCAAGTACTCATGGATGACGACCGAAAAGTGGAACTGGTTCCATCAGGGCGATCTGGATCGTGCCAAAGCGGGACCGGTTGATGTGCTTTTTTTAGGGGATTCGATCACCGAGTGCTGGGACACGAGAGGGCTCGAAGTCTGGAATCGGGTCTACGAACCGATGCGGGGGGCGAATTTCGGAGTCGGGGGAGACACCACCCAAAACCAACTCTGGCGCATCACCGAGGGAGGCGCCTTAAACGGAATCTCACCCAGAGTCGTGGTGTTGATGATAGGGACAAACAATATCGGGCTTTTGAACGAAAAACCCGCCGAAGTCGCCAAGGGGGTCGCGACGATCATCGACGTGGTGCATTCCCGGTTTCCCAAGTGCGAAATATTGCTTCTCTCTATTTTTCCTCGAGGGAGAACGCCCGATGATGAGTTCCGGCGACCGGTGGTTGCCACGAATGAGCTAATCAAATCTTTGGGGAAAAGGGAGCAGGTCACCTGGCTGGAACTCTGGGATGTCTTTCTCGCCAAGGACGGCACCATTTCCAAGGAGGTCATGGCTGATTACCTTCATCCGACCCCGCTGGGGTACCAGATCTGGGCGAAAGCGATGGCCCCGACGCTGGACAAGTTGCTAAAAAAGACGGGACGGAAAAAGCCGTGAATCCAGGGAGTCCCCTGGATACCTCAGCTCGTTCTTTCTCAATCGGCCCTTGGGTTTTCACGCGTACACGTGACGGATTCGATGCAGTTCGCTGTCTTTCTCTCTTGTCAAAGGGCCGCCCATGAATGTTAGATTCCCTCTCCTTCCTGAACGCCCCCAACTACCTCCTATGAAGAATTTTTCCTCTCACGCCGAAGCAATGTTTCGATTCAACCGTTCGGTTCTGGCGATTGCTCTCGTCTGCCTCGCGACGTCCGGTGCTGCTTTTGCTGCGAAGGATCCGACCGATGTCACCGCCGTCGTCGCCGCAGCGGTCAAGGACAACGGGCTTTCCATCGTGGCGGGTAATAAAATGTTCGGTGATACCGTTCCGGGCGTTCCCAAAAAATTGACGGTGGAATATCGCGTGGGAGAGGAAAAACTTTCCCGCGACGTGCCGGAGAACGGAAAACTGGAAATCCCTGCTTCCGCCGGAAAGCAGCTCGTGATTACCAAGGCCGTTTATGGACCGGCGGACGGCTCCACTCCGCCGAAACTCGCGGATCTCACGGAGAACCCGGGTGAAGTTCTCGATACCCTTCCCGGTTTCACCCTTTCGCACGTGCTCAGCGCCGATGGTGCGAGGAACGGTTCCTGGATTTGCATGGCAAAGGACCCGAAAGGCCGCTTGCTTCTCGGCGGTCAGAAGACGCAGCCGATCACTCGTGTTACTCTCAAGGACGGAAAAAGTGTCAAGGAGGAGGTCCTCTCCATCCCGGTCAGTGAAACGATGGGTATGCTCTTTGTGGACAATGTGCTTTACCTGAGCGGTCAGGGGAGCCGTGGATTCGGGCTCTACCGCTGTAAGGACACCAAAGGCGACGACAGCTACGACGATGTCGAATTTCTCCGCGAGTGGAAAGGCGGATCGGGTGAACACGGATCCCACGCCCTCGTGTTGGGTCCCGACAAGATGCTCTACGCGGTCTGCGGGAATTTTACGGGACTGCCCAAAGACCTTCTGCCCAGTTCTCCACATCGCAATTATGCGGATGATCTCGCGATGCCGCGTGTCGAAGATGGCAATGGCTTTGGTGCCGGCCATGGGCCTCCCGGGGGGTATGTGGTCCGCATGGATCTCGACGGGAAAAATCCCGAGTTGTTTGCTTCCGGCCAGCGGAACAATTATGACATCGCCTTCAACGCCGATGGAGAGCTATTCGGCTACGATAGTGACATGGAGTGGGACTGGGGCAGTCCCTGGTATCGACCCACTCGTGTCTTTCAGGCCGTCCGTGGCGGTGATCAGGGTTTCCGTGAGGGCAGCGCGAAATGGCCGGAGTATTATGCGGACAGCCTGCCGGCTTCGGTGAACATCGGCATTGGCTGCCCGACAGGCGTGGTCTTCGGCAGCGGCGCGAAGTTCCCTGCCAAGTATCAGCAGGCGATGTACATCTGTGATTGGACCTACGGTCGTCTCATCGCTGTCCACCTGACACCAAGGGGTGCCGGGTATGGCGGAACATGGGAAAATTTTGTGGCCCCCAAGTCACTGCATCGCAAGCAGGGGAAAACGCCTTTGAACCTAACGGATGCTTTGGTTGGTGATGACGGGTCGCTCTATTTCACAGTAGGCGGGCGCGGCACCCGGTCCAATCTTTTCCGAGTTGCCTACACCGGCACTGAGGCGGCGGATCCGCTCTCCGCGACTCAATTGCATCAAAAGGAGGGCAGTGAGGCGCGGGACTTGCGCCATCAGCTCGAGTCCTTCAATGTCAAACCCGACCCCGCTGCGGTGGCGTTCGCCTGGCCACACCTGAACAGCCCGGATCGCTTCATTCGTTATGCCGCGCGTCTCGCGATCGAACGGAATCCCGTGGCCGAATGGCAGGCAAAAGCTCTGGCGGAAAAACAAGCGGACGCCGCTTTCACGGCTCTTCTGGCTCTGGCTCGTCTGGGTGGAGCCGAGACACAGCCTGCCATCGTCAAAGCGCTGGCATCTTTTCCCTCGGCTGACCTGACGGAGGAACAAGCGCTCAACAAATGGCGCGTCATGCAAGTCTCGATCGCCCGTCAGGGAGTTCCTACGGGTGAAGTCGCCAAGGCAATGATTGCTGACCTCGACCCGGGCTACCCCGCGAGCACGGTGTTCGCCAATCGTGAATTGTGCCAGATCCTGCTCGCACTCAACGCCCCGAATGCGGTCACCAAAACGATGGCCTTGCTCAAAGCTGCCCCGACTCAGGAGGAACAACTCTCCTATGTGGTGGCGTTGCGCAATGTGAAGACCGGATGGACGATGGATCAACGCAGGGACTATCTCTCCTGGTGGAACACCAGTGGGCCGTCGCAACATCCCCAGGCAACGATGCAGTGGTTTGTTGATGCCGGGATAGGGTTCAACAACGGCTCGAGTTATCAGAATTTGCTGAAGAATCTTCTCGCAGAGGTGAAAGCCTCTCTGAACCCGGAGGAGCTTGCCGCCCTGGGCGACATCAACCAGCTCAAACCTATGGTCAAGCCTCCCGTTGAGCCGCGTAAGCTGGTGCGGGATTGGGTCACGGCTGATCTTCAGCCTCTCCTGGACAAGGTGGGCAAGGGCCGCGATTTTGCGCGGGGAAAGGCGACTTTTGAACTCGCCCAGTGCGCCCTCTGCCATCGATATGGAGATCTAGGGGGAGCGGTTGCCCCGGACCTCACCAACGTCGCGACGCGTTTCAAGCGGCAGGACATTCTGGAATCCATCACCGAGCCTTCCAAAGTCGTCTCCGAGCAATACACGAACACAATCTTCACACTCGCCGGTGACAAGGTCGCCATGGGCCGTGTTCTCCAGGAAACAGAGGAAGGCGTCGTCATCGTTCCCAATCCCTTCGACCCCGGAACGATCATCATCAAGAAATCGGAGATCAAATCCCGGGAACTTTCCAAAGCGTCGATTATGCCACCCGGTCTTCTCAGCACGTTCACCGAGGACGAGATTCTCGATCTGATCGCGTATCTGGAATCCATGGGCGATCCGACCCACCCGAACTTTGCGAAGTGACGGAGCAGGCCGCGGATGCAGGAGGGGCGGAGGCGGCGTTGCGTGGAAAGGTGCAAAGAGTCGGATTGCTTTCGGACGGTGGAATACCGAACCTGTCTCCGAGAATCAAGCTTCAGAGTAGCGAAGGTGGTGACACCCTCGTTCATTGGGGGCGACGGATTGCCTGTCTCCGAGAATTAAGCTTCCGTATAAATATCGCTGAAAGGGAAAAGCCGAAAGTCTCTCCTGTTGTCGTGGCGTGCGTGGGCGTCGATGCTGATCTTATTTATTGACAGGTTCCGGAAAGATTTGTTTCTGTATAGGCATTCATCGTTGTCAGGTCGGGGGGTAATACCCGCCTGACAACCGCAATCCATGTAGCAATTGATCCACGGAGTGGGAATATCGAAGCACACGGTTGAGTTTTTAATTAATTGACAAAATTTAGTTTTATTAGATCTTCAGAGATATTTAGTAATTTCCATAGGATTATTTAATGTTCGAAACCCCTCAGACCCCGGGACTTCGGCGGGTTTGGAGCCGACGGGATGAAAAAGGAAATCCAGCGATAAGCAGGTTGGTAGTCAAAACACACTCGCCCATGAATCCCGCTCCAAGCCGCATCAAGGCGATGATTTCGGTTCTCCTCCTCTTACTTTCTCCCTTCCGCCGGAAAGGCGGAGGGAAGCAAAGCGCTCCCGGCTTTATGAGCAGGACCGGCCACGGGTCGGTTTGGGATCGCTCCCATACACGGATGAGGGTGATACTCTCCCTCGTGGTTCTAACCATCGGATGCCAGATGGGGTCTGTCACCAATGCGAGGGCTGACATCACCGTGAACGCCGCGGTCGTCGGAGCCGACACCGTTCTGTCCTTCAATGGCACCCTGGATACGAACGTCTTCAGCGACTTCCGCGGTTACAACGTGCCTTCAATACCTTCGCAAGTTGAAAATAGGGGGCAGATACTTGGTAGTTCCGGGGCTGATGGATTGTCGCTGTTCTGGGCGGGGTTCCCCGGTGTTGACTTTGTCTCCCATCCCACAACCTCATTCGCTAACGCCAGCACTTTTGGTCCCGGGGTGTTCCTGATTAATTTAATCCCCCCTCCCGAGAATGAAGGATACCTATTTCTACCCGCTGACCTGATCGACGGGGCCGGGATCTTCGACCTTGGATCGACACGCACTATGACCTTCAACGGACGAACACCCGCTGACTTGGGTTGGGACCTAACACCTTTCATGCTGACGTTTCCTGGTGGCCAATTCATCTACTTTTTCTACCCCACCGGCCCCACCCCCGAACAAATCCTGGCTGCCTTGCAGGCCGCACAGCTTCAAAGCTCCGCCATTCCCACGAATCAGATGATCGGCCAGGTCGCGGCCAACGTCCACAACCTCGGCACGCGCGGCATCGGCAATCGTCTCTTCCGCCACCGGGGTCACACCACCCAGGGCGACGACATCGTCCAGGCCAACGCCAACCGCGGCCAGGAGCTTTTCGCCTCCCGCAGCTACCGCATGGAGCAGGTCCTGCGGATGAAAACCACGATCGACCTCAATGGCGTCAATCGCCAGAGCCCCACCACTACCGGGTACGAGTTCACCTCCGCGACCCTCAACGACGCCTCCCCTCTCCTCGCCGTGGAACAACCCGCCGGTGCCACGATCAATCCGGAGGTCCTCGCCTCGGGTGAAGACTGGATGGTCTTCTCCTCGGCCAATTTCGGCAACGTCGACCTAAGTAACCTCGGCGGCAATCCGGGCCTCGAGTCCTACACTTACAGCTCCACCCTCGGCTTCGAGTATCAGGTCAACGAGTCTCTCGCTCTCGGACTGGGATGGTCCCACATCTGGAACGACAACACCATGAACGGCGGACTCGGCTCGGCCGATCTCGAGGGTGATGCCGCGATCGTCTATGCCTCCTACTTCAAGAACAACTTCTGGGCGGATCTGCTCTACAGCTACGGCAGCTACGAGGCCGACCTCCGCCGCAACGCGCTCGGGGGCACCTCGGTCGCGTCTCCCGACCTCGTTGCCCACCAGTTGAGCTTCAATCTCGGCTACAACATCGAGGCGGACTTTTCGGGAACCCCTCTCGCGGGCTTGACCGACGGCAACCACCGCGTCGTGCACGGCCCGACCGCGAGCCTGGACTACTCGACGGGCACCCTCGACGGCTACACCGAGACGGGCAACCCGGGATTTGACGCGGTCTTTGCGGCACAGGATTACCAGTCGCTCATCACCACCCTGGGCTGGCAGGCCACCCTGACACGGGAAACGAGCTGGGGCCACCTCAAGCCGCAGATCCGCCTCGGTTATGGACATGAAGGCGTCGATCAGAACACCTCCGTCTCCGGTAGCCTCGCAGCCAACCCGCTCATTTCCGCGACCCGCACCAACATTTCCCCCGGCGAAGACTGGATGGAAGTCGGTGCCGGACTGATACTGGACTTCAACGGCAGCAACCTTTCCGTCTACCTCGACTACACCGGACAGTATCTCCGCGAAGGGGCCGAGGTTCACTCCGGCTCCCTCGGGGCTCAGATGCGGTTTTGAGGGGAGCAGGATGCGGAGATCGCATTCCGGAATCCCCTTGTAGATGGCCTCTGTGAGGCCGTGAAGGACGCGCTATCCTCCAACGCGCGCACTCCCGGGGTCGCAGACCCCAGCTACAATTCGGCCTGAAGCTTCCCCCGGTGGTCTTGACGACTTAAGGCGCAAAAATATGGTTACTCATATGAGGGCAACCATCGAGATTGCTGATAATCTCCTCGCCCGTGCCAAAGCCCGCGCAAGGGCGCAGCACATCACGCTGCGTTCCTTGATCGAGGAGTCTCTGGCCACTGCTCTCGATCAACCCCTCGCCGCCACCAGGGTCAGGCCCGTCACTTTCAAAGGAAATGGTCTCAGCCCTGATTTTGAGGACGCTTCGTGGGACAAGATCCGCGATATCATCTACCCATGATCGCCGTCGATACCAACATTCTCGTGTATGCCCATCGTGAAGATTCACCGCAGCATGAAAA
>JAGNMT010000112.1 GCA_017991025.1 Verrucomicrobiales bacterium | reverse complement strand
AATTTTCAATACCGGGAACAGACATCAGACTCCAGATAGAGTCCCTTTAGTCGTGGACCATTCTGAATTAAGCGTAGCACTCCACACCCTTAAATTGCGCACCGAAGCGCTTTCACCGCCGACAGTAAATCCGAAATTTGCTTTCTCCGTCCCCAGCAACCCATTGGAACCTGCGATTGCCTTGCCGTCGATGTGCGCGACCATTTCTTCGCCCACAATCTCCAGCACGACCGTTTTCCATTCGCCCGCCTTGATTGGCAGCGCCACTTTCCCGAAGACCTCGGCCTTATCCGGTCCGTCGTGATCATGATCGTCCTTTTGCGCGGTGAAACCGGTTGAATTAATGAGTACCCGGCAGACGTGTTCCTTTGCATCATTGACACTCAAAGTGGTCGTCTTTGCACCATCGAGGCGAACCTCATACTGAATCACGGCATTCTGAAATTTCATCGGAAAGCGAGCCACCGCGCCGTGTTTGTCAGAGGCCACCTCACTGCCCTTCATCGCACCATCGACAAATTCCCACTTGCCCGGCTTCAACCGCCAGCCCGCTGTCGCAGGTTTGCCTTTTTCGATCTTGGCAGCTTCGACCGGAGCGGCGAAGTCTTCACTCAAAAGCAACTCGCCGCGCACAGCGAGAAGCGTCGCGGGATCGCCTGCAGTGGCGGGAATTACGGAAACTGTCAGTGCGGAGGCGACTAAGGCAATAAAGGATGATTTTTTCACAGCAATTAAGGGATCTTTGTTAATTAACGAGGGCAATAGCCAACCGTCATGGCTGAACCATCTCCCACCGAAGAGGGAACCCCGATGCCGGGAGGTACGATAATAATTTTCCACCGCTATTGCGCCCCCTCCCCGGAGAATCACTTTCCCAATCCCGCCGCATGGGCGGTTCCGGTCGTGATGTTCAGAATCCGGCCGTCTTCCATTTCGGCCAAACGATCAGCAAAACCGAGGATACGGGGATCGTGAGTAACAACGATAACACAACGCTTCGCGTCACGGGCGACCTCATCGAGGATCTCCATGATCTGATGACCAGTTTCGCTATCGAGCGCCGAAGTAGGTTCATCACAGACGATGAGGTCCGGTGAATGGACGAGCGCGCGGGCGATCGCGACGCGCTGCTGCTGACCACCCGAGAGTTTGCCGGGGCGCAGGGCGATTTTGTCGCCGAGACCGACACGGTCGAGCGCCTCCTTGGCAAGCCGGTTCGCCTTGCCGGTCCCGGCTCCGGCGAGGAGGAGCGGCACACTGACGTTTTCCGTGATCGTCAGAGTCGAGATGAGATTGAACTGCTGGAAGACAAAACCGACATGCTCGCGGCGAAAGCGGGTCAGGTGCCGGTTGGAGCTAGCGGTAAGGTCAGTCCCGAAGACTTTTACGTTTCCTGAAGTCGGCTTAAGGGTGCTGCAAAGAATGCTCAGGAGCGTGGTTTTCCCGCACCCTGACGGGCCGACAAGAAAAAACATCTCGCCGAGAAAAGCCTCGAGACTGACGTCCTTGAGCGCCTCGACGAGGGCCTGTCCCTGCCCGAAAGACTTGGACACATGGGAGATCTGAATGGCGGCAGTGGATGAGTCGGACATGTCACGGAATCAGCCCCGGAAGACGGTATCAGGGTCCATCCGCGCCACTTTGATGATGCCCAGAAGGGCGGCGGAGATGGTGATGAGCAGGATAAAACCGCCCACGCCGAAGAGGATTTCGGGAAGGAGGTAAAAGGGCGGCTGCCCTTTCGGGGCCGTGAGGAAGCCGAACCCGGCCGAGAGTCCGACACCGATGCCGAATCCGATCAGCCCCGCGACGACACTTTGCGTGATGAGCATGCGGACGAGCAGCGACATGGATGCTCCCATGGCCTTGAAAGCGGCGATGCTGCGGGCGTTCTCAAGGATAAACGTGTAATAGGTCTGCCCCGAGATGACGAGGCCGACAATCAGGCCCAGAAGAACGGTGGTGCCGAAGGACACCGGAATCCCGGTGTTTTTCACAAACCAGAAGAGCGTCTCATTCCGAAACTCGGCCTCCGTCTGTGCCCGCAGCCCTGATTCTCTGGTGATGCGCCCGGCAACTATCGCCGGGTCCATACCTTCGGCAGGCGCAGCGAGGACGAAACTGAGCATTCGCCGTGTCGGCGGCGCATACTGCAGGGCACGATCATAGGTTGTGAAGACATAAGGTCCGCCGGTAAAGGAACGATAAGCCTTGATGATGCCGACGACCCGGGCTTCGTGATCATTGATATCGAAGACATCCCCGATCCCGATTTTCCTTGGTGTGCCATCAGGATGCGTCAGTCCGTCGCTAAGTCGCTGCACTGCGAAGTCATCGATGATGACCGTGTTCGGAAGACGCAGGGCATCAAGGCTTCCGGCAAGGAATTTTTCCGGTCCCGGTGCGCCGGTGAAGGTATTGTTATCGAGGCCGACGAGCTGGACCAGCTTGAAGTTACCATTCGGAAGACGCCCCTGCACATTGCCTGTGTAAAGCGGCGCTGCCCAGGCCACCCCATCAATCGATCGTACCCGAAACACATCGGTGTCACGCAGCGGTTTCGGATCGTTGACCTGCTCGACCTTGGGATCCATCACCCAGATCGGGGCGCGTAGATTTCTCAGACTGGAATAGGTCCAACTCATCAGTCCGCAGAAAACGCCGCTCTGCTGGATCATGAGGAGACTCGCAAAGGCGACACCGGAGACGAGCATCAGGTATTTCGCTCTATCGTTGAAGAGCATGCGCAGCGCCAGCGTGATCATCTTTTGTATCCTTCAGCAGTCTCAATACGGGTCATAGTCAGGGCAGAGGTGCGAGAGTGGCTTTCCCGAGATAGAGATCCATCTGCTGACCGGGATAAAGCCTCACTTCTGGTCCTGCTTTGATTCGGTAAATCACCTGCAGGACGCGGGTATCGACGCGTTCATTCGAGGCTCCGGTGAGCGAAACCTTGGGAATGACAAAAGGTTCGATACGCACAAATTCCAGCGGCAGAGAATGATTGGTGTCGCCTTTGAGATAGCCGACCGCCGGAACCCCTTCTTTTACCTTTGGCGCGAGTTGCTCGTCGATGTCGGCGCGAACCTGGTAATAGTCGAGGTCGCCAAGGATGACCGGCGGATCAGCAGATCCGGCCTGGACAAATTCACCGGCGCGAACGCTGACTTGCAGGATGGTTCCATCCCGCGGAGCGGTTACGGAGAGGCGGCCCAGGAGAATGTCAGTCTGTGCGACCGCAGCCATGGCGGAGGCCTTTTCTGCCTGAACGACCCGGAGATCGGCGAACTTGGTGGCGACCACTTCCCTACTCACTGCTCCGGCGTCGGTCACGCTTTGCAACCGTTTCAATTGTTCCTCGACCCTGGCCACGGCGGCTTCAAGCTCAGCGATGCGGGCCTCCTCCACGCCGCGCCGGGCACGAAGTTCCCGGTCGTCGAGCTGAAGAAGCAGGTCACCGCTTTTGACCCGGTCCCATACTTTCACCTTCACCCCGGCGACGAGAGCGGAGACAGGCACGCCGACGCTCACATTTTCCCCGAAAGCCTCGACAAGACCGGAGGCGGCGATCGCATGGTCCACCGGTTTTTGCGGAGGCGCAAAAGGCACCGAGGGCATAGGCTCGACGACATTTGCCTGATTCATAAAAATGATCGCAGCAATGACTCCGCCAACTGCCAGCCAGAAAGTGAAACGGGAAAAGAGGGTGGACCACATCGCTGTCAGAGGTTACGCGGAAACGGAAAGATCGGGACTGCAAAATTCCCCTCCGATGCGCCCCTTCACCGATAAATCTCACCATGGATCACTTCCACGGGTGTGTCGAGAATCTGAATCTGATTGATCGTCTTAAAACGGGCGTGATCAGCAAAGGACCACACGAGTTTTTGGTCGGGCGTCACCTCATAGACCTGGGGGTTTTCTCCGAGATGCCCGTGGCCCAGGTAGTTACAGAGCAGCGTGTTGCCATTGGTCAGGCGCTGCGCTCCCGCCATCAGGCGCAGGGGATTGCCCGGCAGGTCGTTCTCACTCAGGCTCCAGACGACCTTGCCTGCAGGGTCGATCTCGACCACTTGATGGGCGTCTCCGCAGGTCACGAGCCAGTTGCCGTTTTTGACGACGATCACCTCATGCGGGTCGCCAGGTACTTTTTCTTCACGCACGACCGTGCCATCCCCGTTCAATTCCACCACTTTTCCCTCACCTTTGAAAGTCACGACATAATGGCCGTTGGCCAGCTTCCGGGCACCTCGAAACTGATTGTGGGTCTTGATCTCCGGCTTTGTCGCAAGCGGAATCTCTTTGGCGATCCTGCCGGCACGATCCACCTCGATGAGCCGGCTTGTACCGCATTCCACAATGAGGACATTGCCATCGGGCAGCGGTTGCGCCGCCTGACATTCAACCCCGGCGACGGTTGCTTTGTATTCCCAGACCAACTCGTTTTTCAAAGTCATCTCCTTCGCTCCATCCACATAGGCAAAGAGGATGTTTCCGTTCGGCAGCAACCAGCAGTCCTGGGGGTGCTTTGCCTCGGCCCGCCATTCGATCTCCCCGTCGGCACTGACGAGACAGACCTGATCGCCATTGTAGTCACAACAGAGAAAGCGGTGCCGGATTTCTTCGCCCAGGAGCGGTGGAGTCAGCGAAAGCATAAGGGCGGTGAAGAGAAACAGGTAACGGGTCATGGCGATGGGGGTTGGGGGTGATTTTTCGGTACCATGATCTATCCGGCTCCGGATGTCTTGAGGAATCGGGAGAAGCCTCATGCCGGTTGCTGCTGCGAAATACAATGGATCGCGCCGCCTTCGCGGACGATATCGATCGCATTGATCGGCACGATCTCCCGTCCGGGAAAGAGCTCTCCTAACACTCCCGCGGCTTCTGTATCGCGCTTTTTCTGTCCGAAGACCGGCACAAGGACGGCGCTGTTGAGGATGAGAAAGTTCACGTAGCTCGCGGGCAGGACAGGCAGCCGCCACTCGGGGGCGAGGCAGGCGTCGGGCATGTCGATTTCGACGATCTCGGGTTTCGAACCGTCGGGAAGGCGGAAGTCCCCTAGGCGTTCGCGGTTTTCACGAAGGACGCGGTGATTCGGGTTTTTCCCGTCTTTTTCCTGCGAGATGACGATGGTGCGGTCGTTTACAAAGCGGGCGATGTCGTCGATGTGGCCGTCTGTATCGTCTCCCTCGATTCCAGCGCGGAGCCAGAAAATCTCGTTCATGCCGAGGAGGGACTTGATGCGATCCTCGATCTCGGTGCGGGAGAGGTGTGGATTACGATTCGGATTGAGGAGGACTGCTTCAGTCGTGAGGATCTGCCCGAGGCTGTTCTGCTCGATGGAGCCGCCTTCGAGGATCATGTCGGCGTCGAAACGCTCCATCCCGAGGGTTTTTGCGATGTGCATGGGAATCTCGTTGTCCTGCTCATACGGCCCGAATTTGTCGCCCCAGCCGTTGAAGCCCCAGTTCGTAACGGCGATCCCGCCACTTTCGCGATGTTTCACAAAAAGGGGACCATGGTCGCGACACCAGACGTCGTCATTGGGGTGATTATAGAGTTCGACCCGGTCGCCGTCCGCCTGAGCCGCCACGATCTGACGGCGAATCTCATCGTGACTGGCTTCGGGCGCGTTGATGCGGACCGGTTCGTATCGGCTGATCGCTGCTGCAATTTCAGAAAAGACGCCTTCGACTTTCTCAAGCGTTTCCGGCCAGCAGTCGGGGTGACCCGATGGCCAGGAAAGCCAGACCGCAGCCTGGGGTTCCCATTCGGCGGGCATTCGGTAGGGGGAGGAGGCGGTTTTCAGGGATTCAGGGATTCAGGGATTCAGGATCGGAAAGTTTCAGGTTTTAAGTTACAAGTTTTCGGTTTCGGGTCCTTCCTCAGTTCCTGAAAACCTGAACGCCTTCCTCAATCGATCCAGCGTTTGAGAATGGGATCGTAGCTGTCGATGCGACGATCGCGGAAGAAAGGCCAGATGTTACGGAACTCTTCAAGCTTTTCGAGATCACACTCGACGGCGAGAGCCATCTCTTCTTCGACGGGGGTGCGGGCAATGACTTCACCGTAAGGGTTGGAGACAAAGGACTGTCCCCAAAAGAGGGTGTCGCCCTCGCGCCCGACCCGGTTTGACGCGGCGACGTAGCAGCCGTTGGCGACACCGTGACCTTTCTGCACGGTCTCCCAGGCATTGTGCTGGGAAGGACCGAGGGTGTCGCGCTCTTCGGCGAGCCAGCCGATCGCAGTGGGGTAAAAAAGGACGTTCGCTCCTTGCATCGCGGTGAGGCGGGCCGCTTCGGGGTACCACTGGTCCCAGCATATGAGGACGCCGATTTTACCGAAGGCGGTTTCCCAGATCCGGTAGCCGAGATCGCCGGGAGTAAAATAGAACTTTTCGTGGAAGCCGGGGTCTTCGGGGATGTGCATCTTGCGGTACTTGCCAAGATAGGCACCGTCGGCATCGAGAACCGCAGCGGTATTGTGATAGAGGCCGGTGGCGCGCTTTTCGAAGAGGGGCAGAATGATGACAACCCCGAGTTCCTTTGCGACATCGGCAAAGCGGGCGGTCGTTTTGCCGGGGATGGCTTCGGCGAGTTCGAAATGAGCGGGGTCTTCCGTGCGGCAGAAATAAAGAGTCGAGCACATCTCCTGGAGACAGATGACCTGCGCGCCCTTGGCGACCGATTCACGGGCAAGCCGTTCCGCATTGTCGAGATTAGTGGCCGTGTCGTCGACGGCTGCGAACTGGGTCAGTCCGATCGTGAGGGATTTCATGATGGCGGTAAGTGACGGCTTTCTTCGTGGAGTGCAAGAAAAAGGATAGAGCCGAAGCAAAACGCTACCACCCCGACCTTCGAGTTTGATCCCGAATCACTTTACTGCATTCAAAAGACAAGCATCGCTTGTCACCCCACTTTCGGCGGCGCAAAACCCTCACGATAGGTTCTGGAAAGGACAGTCTTATTCGCCTCCTCGTGATTCGTGAAGCGATAATTGGCCCCGTCCCAGTGCAATTCCTGCCCCGGGTAACGGGTTGCTTTTGTCGCGAGAAGCGCCGGCTCGGTGATGCGGGAACCGATATCGAACTGCGTCCAGAGCGGCTTCTCGGTTCCGAGACAGCAATCAGCCCAGTCCTTCCAATGCTGACGCGGGGCGACTTCGGGGAGGGGCTCGTTCTCAACGAGTTTACCCTTACGATAGATTTCCATTTTGCCTTCCGGCTCGAGCAGGAGAGCGCCTTCCTCGCAAAGCACGAGAGTACAACTCCCGGTGATCTTCGATACTGGCAACCCGAGCGCCGCGAAGGACGGGCGGACATTACTGTCGCGGTAGTGAAGAACAAATTTCTCCCGGGCAAAACGATCTCCTCCAGGATAAGTCACCACCGCCTCATTAAACCCGGAGTGACAAGCGTCGGACGGCTTCATCGTATTGGTCTGCACGGTCTCGGGCGCGGCAAGATCGTAGGCAAAATAGAGGACGTCGATGAGATGGCAGCCCCAGTCAGCGAGCATGCCGCCTCCGGTCTCCCAGTAGGAGCGCCAGCGACGGGGATGGAGGTCTTCACTATATGGAAGCGCCGTCGTCAGCGGGCCGTTCCAGAGATCCCAGTTCATTGTCCCGGGAACGGGCTGGGCGGCAGTGACGGGGCTCCACGGATCCACAAAATACATGCCACGGCTCATGCCGCCGGTCCAGATGTGCGCCTCGACGGGACGCCCGAGTCGATTGGATTTCAGCAGTTCGACCGCCTGCATCCGCCCGGTCGTGCAAGCCCGCTGATTTCCCATCTGGGTATAGAGACCGGGGCTGGCCTTGAGTGCCTCCCGGATGATGCGCAACTCGTCGAGTTGATGCACGAGCGGCTTCTGACCGTAGACATGTTTGCCGTTCTTCAGGGCTGTGACCATCATCGGACAATGATTAAAATCGGGGGTGTCGACGATGACGGCATCAAACTGATCAAGACGGTTTGCAAAAGCCTCGCGGTAGTCGGAAATACGCCAGGCGCTGCGATAGGCGTCTGACTCGACTTTCGCGAAAGCGGTTTTATCGACATCGCAGAATCCGGCGAACTCGACCATGGGATGACCCTCGAGCCCTTTACGCTGCATGTTTCCGATACCGTTCACTCCAATTTGGAAGATACGAAGTTTGCTGTTCTTATTAGTCGCGGCTCGGACGACAGCAGCATTGGAGGCTAGAGCGGCAGCGCCAAGGGCCGCCGTGGAACGAAGGAATTGGCGGCGACTGGGGGAAACGGGAGTATCGAGTGTTTCAGAGTTCATGGCGGGCATTGTAGAGGGCAGTGGGGCAGGTAGCGAGCTTCTTTCGATCCCGTTTTCGCGGCGAAATGAAATATGAAAATCGAACTTGTATGCCGGGCGATGCGGCGTTGCATTGCCATGTGAGCCATCCGATTCAGCGATCCCTGCATGATCCCGACTTTGCCGGCCTTCAGAGAATTCTCGAGGCTGAAGGAGTAAATCCTTGTCACGCCCGCGCCCTCTGGGGGGCTCTGCACCGTGAGGGTGCTCTTGATCTGGCTTCGAGAAGCTTCCTTCCGCCGCTACAGCGCTGGGTTGAGCGCTCAGTCGGAGAGGGAAAGGCCTTTTTTCTCGACGCACCTGAGGTGATCGAGGAAATCCGGAGTGACGACGAGCTCACCCGTAAATTTCTTCTGCGTCTTCGTGACGGTCAGACCATCGAAACTGTCTTGATGGGATACGCAGGGCGGCACACCGTCTGTGTGAGCACTCAGGCGGGCTGCGCAATGGGATGTGTCTTCTGTGCGACGGGGCAGATGGGATTTGTCCGCCATCTCAGACCCGGTGAGATTGTCGCGCAGGTTCTTCACGCGAGGCGCGTCCTGCAGACCGTCGCTCCGGGACGGCGTCTCCGGAACCTCGTCCTCATGGGCATGGGCGAACCACTCCATAACTACGAGTCCGTGATGCAGGCACTCTCCTCGATTTCAAACCCGGGCGGCATCAGCATCGGTCCCG
>JAGNMT010000111.1 GCA_017991025.1 Verrucomicrobiales bacterium | reverse complement strand
ACTCGGGAGTTGGGCCAGGCAAGGGCGAGACCGAATCCGGCTCCATATTTGAGAACTTGGCGGCGGTCGATTGAGACGGATTGATCAGGGTTTTTCATCATGGTGGGAGAAGATTACGTAAAAGGCGAAGGTTCAGCAATACCGAAGACATCCCGCAGTCGCGGGATTCGATCTTTTTTCGCCCGGCAGATAAAGCCTCAGCGGCGCCGGATCTCCTGCCGGATATCGCCCGGCCGCATCACAGCACGCAGCGAAACTTCGGCTTCACGCTCCTGCCCGAGCCAGTCGAGAAGTACCGCGACACGATCCCCTCCGCTGACGAGGCGGGTCACGATCGTTTTCAGACCCTTCATCGCCCCGTCAGTGATCGTGATCTCATCGCCGGGCGCGATCGCCTGCTCAATGACCCGGATCGCATTGGATTCTTCCGGAAACTCTTCTCTCAGCTCACGTATGTAAAGATCGCTGATCTGCGGGTAAAAGTCCGCAAATCGCAGCACACCGCTCACCCCCGGCGCGGCATTGACCGCCCGAAGTTCGGTGGCGAGGTCGAAGCGGGCAAAGAAATAGCCGGGAAAGAGGGCTTCGATATACCAGACCCGCCCCCGCAGGGTCGCTTTTTCGTAGCGAATGCGGGGGCAAAAGACCTCATCGAGATGGGCAAACTGCTGCAGATTGCGGGCCGCGATGTGCTCGCTCTTGGGCTTGGAACGGACACAGAACCAGCCTTCTTCGGGGGCTTGGGGAATATCGGGCATTTCAGGGGGATGAGGATAGGCACTCACTATAGAACTCACTCGAAGGGGAGGAAAGGCCGATATCATCCTTCCGGCGGGTCTTTGCGAATCCTTGCGAAACCGCCCATCGTCCTGTACCTGTCCCTTCGATGCCCGCGCGCGGCCCCCTTTTTGCCATGTCCCAACCCTCTCCCCCACCTACACCTCTCCGGGCGCTCGACATCGCGAAGGCGTCGTCGGACGATCTTGCCGAAGACCGCCGCGCCGTCTTCGCTCGCCTCCTCGGCTACATCAAGCCACTCAAAGTCCGACTCATCTGGGGCATTTTCTTCGGCATCCTCGCCGGGGTCTTCAATGGGATTTTCCTCCTCGTGATGAAATCCGTTTGCACGATCGTTCTGCCCGGGGCGCAGGGGGCACCGACACCGGAGGTCTATCGCCCCTTTGCCGACCTCAACCTCCCCGCCCTCGTGGATTTTGAGATCCCGGCCCCTTCGCTGCCGCCCGACAAGGAGTGGATCTTTGTTCTTATCGTCTGCCTCAGTATTCCCCTTCTCCTCCTCATCCGGGGGGCATTCTATTTCCTCCATCAGTACTGCATGCTTTGGATCAACATGAAGGTGCTCTACCGCCTCCGCGATGAGTCCTTCACAAGCCTGATGAAGCAGTCCCTTTCCTTTTACAACACCGTGAAGCAGGGTGAACTGATCCAGACCGTCGCCAACCAGACCCGCACCACCGCCGATGCAGGCAGCCAGCTTCTGAGTTCACTGATCCAGCACCCTGCCGCGATCATTTCCATTATTTTCGCCCTACTCGTGATGGACCCGCTCTACACCTTCGTGGCAATTGTTGTTTTCCCCCTTTGCATCATTCCGGTCGCCCTCATCAGCCGCAAGGTGCGGAAGGCCGGGGGGCGCGAGGAAGAGGAATCCGAGGGGCTCATGGTCACCCTGCACGAAAGTTTTTCCGGCATTCGATTGATCAAGGCTCACGGCAGAGAAGACTATCAGCGAGCCCGCTTCAACGAGGGCAACAGTAAGATCATCAAATTCATCACGCGCTGGCGCAAGGCACTGGAGCTCTCGAGCCCTCTTGTCGAAATCGTCGCCTCGTTCGGCTTCGTCTTCGGAATGGTCTATGCGTGGGTCACCAAGCTCAGTCCGGAGACCTTTGTCACGCTCAACCTCGGGCTCATCAGCCTCTACCCGAATGTGAAAATGCTGAGCCGCATGCAGATTCAGCTCCAGAAATGCTACGTCGCGGCGGCCAAAGTTTTCGGCTACATCGACGCCGAACCCGACGTACGCGATCGCGACGACGCGACAACGCTCACTCACTGCCGGGGTGCGATCGAGATGCGCGACGTGACCTTTTCCTACACTCCGGAAGGCACCGCGCAAAACCGGGCGGCCCTCAACGGAGTCTCGCTGCGCTTTGAACAAGGGAAAAAATACGCCCTCGTCGGTCAGAGCGGCTCGGGGAAATCGACGATCCTCTCCCTCATCCTCCGTTTTTACGAGGTGGATGAAGGGGCCATCCTCGTCGACAATCACGACATCCGCAGCTACACCCAGCAGTCGCTCCGCGATCAGATTGGTCTCGTCAGTCAGGATACCTTCCTTTTTCACGACACCATCTACAACAATATCCGCTACGGTCACCTCGAGGCGACCGAGGCCCAGATCCTGCATGCCGCGAAGCTTGCCCATGCGCACGAATTCATCACCGAGCAACCGGAAGGCTACGAAACAATGCTCGGCGATAAGGGCTGCACCCTTTCCGGTGGCCAGCAGCAGCGCCTCTCGATTGCCCGGGCGATTCTCCGGGACGCACCCATCCTCTTCCTCGACGAAGCCACTTCTGCCCTCGACTCCGAATCAGAAAAGGCCATCCGAAACGCTCTCGAAGAACTTTCCAAAGGCAAAACGGTTATCGCGATCGCCCATCGACTTTCCACTGTCCTCGATTCTGACGAAATCGTCGTGATGAGTCAGGGCCGCGTCGTCGATGTTGCCCCGCATGAGATCCTCATCGAGCGCTGCAGTGAGTACCGGCAACTGTATCATCTGCAGTTTTCAGAAACGCCCGCAGAGGCCGGCGTTCGGAGCAATCAGGGTTAGGTCGGAGAGGCAACAAGGTTGAGTCGGAGGGCCACTGGCGGAAATGCGCGGAAGCCACACTCCCCGCCGCAGTAGCGGCATTGCCGGAGACCGGCGGTTGTGCGAGACTGGGCACCATGCAGATATTCCTCATCGTTTTCATCATCGCGCTGGCCCTCACGATGTGGGGCCGCAGCCGATTTCTGAAAGTCTATGGTGAGGAATTCAAAAACACGATTTCCTCGGGGATCACCGGAGCCGAGCTCGCGGAGCGTATCCTCAAGCACCGCGGCGTCGGGGGAATCTCGATCGTTCGCGGGCGTGGTATCTTCACGGATTTTTACGTCCCCGAGAATCGACAAATCTGCCTCGCTCCCCAGCATTTTTCAGGATCTTCCTTCTGCGCTCTCGCGATGGCAGCGCAGCAGGCGGGCAAGGCGATTCAGCATTTCGAAGGCCACGAGCCCCTCCTCTGGCGAACTTCGGTGATCCGATGGACCGTTTTTCTCAGTTTCCCCCTCTTCTTCCTCGGCCTCATCGCCCTTCTCCTGGGAATGACGAAGACACTCCTGCCGATGGTGCTTCTCGCCTGGTCGGCGACAGCGTACTGGAATTTCCTCACCGTGCCGACCGAACTGGATGCCGGCTCGCGTGCTAAAAAACAGCTCGATGAACTCCGTGTCTTCAGAAACCTCGACGAAAGAATCGGCGTAGAGCGCGTCATGGGTGCCGCCAGCACCGCCTACATCGATGGTCTCTCCGTCATAGGGTCCTGGGCGGGACGCACTTTTCTCCCCTGGATACGAAAACAGATGGATTCGGAGTGATCCGGGACAGTGCTCTTCGGCACCGTAATTTCTATTGATCCACCGTTTTTCAGTTTTAAGCTAACACTATGACTTTCACAGGGGTGCTCGACCGAACCGGGCGGATTGCCCACTCTATTCTCCGCCGTACATTCTATCTCGGCGCAATATCGACCGAGTGTTTCGCCTATATTGTCAGACCTGCTTCGTGGGTGCAGCCGGTACGCTCCCGCTTGGTCAAACAAATCCTTTTCGGAGGCGTCGAAGCGATTCCCTTTACCGTGTACGCCGGGATCCTGATGGGTATCGTCCTGACGCTTAATTCCTACGAGTGGCTCAAGTTCACCGGCAGGATCGAGTTTCTGGGACCGGCCCTGAGCATCCTTGTCATACGGGAAGCCGCTCCGTTCTTTGCGTGTTTTATCATCATTTCGGCGAGTGCCTCCGCGATCACAACCGAGTTGGCCAATATGCGGGTCTCCGGTGAAATTGATCTGATCGAATCTCATGGCATCAACCTTGTACAATTTCTCATCATGCCAAGAGCGGTGGGGCTCTCGATTGCCGGTACCGGGCTCGCCATTGTATTCGTAGCCTCCGCGCTCGCCGCATCTGCGGTGGGCCTCCTCCTGATCGGACCGGTTCCGCTCAGTCCCTTGTTTGACTCCATTTTCAGATCACTTTCACCCGCAGATTTATGCAATCTTCTGGGGCGTAGTTTCGTGGCGACCTTTTTAATAGGAGTCATCTGCTGTTTTGAAGGGTTAAGCGCAGCGGGTGCGACCACCGCCGTGCCTCAGGCGGTGACACGGGCCATGCTGCGCTCGGTCGAAACGACCCTCGTCGTTTCTGTTTCATTCGCGCTCCTGACCTATCTTTGATTATGCCATGATCGAATTGGAGTCAGGGGAAAAAGGGGAGGTCATTCTTGAACTGGAGAACGTTCGATTTGACTCCTTCGAAACAGATCATGACATTAATCTGACGCTAAAAGCGGGAGAAATGGCCTTTCTCCGCGGAGAATCGGTTTACCAGGGCGCTCTCGGACTGAGCGAGTTGCCCCGGGGGAACATCCGATTCCTGGGAAAGCAATGGGAGGAGCGTTCGGTCAAGGAAACAGAGAGTCTGCGCCGACGGATCGGCGTCGTCGTCAACCCGGATCGTCCGCGTTCAGCGAGTTGGATCTCAAATCTCGATGTTGATGAGAGCGTCTATCTCGGCGCGAGCTTCGAGCCGGGACGAAGTCAGTCAAGTGTGCGCACGAGGGCAAAGGAGCTGGCGATCACGTTTGGCCTCTCCGAAGGGATTCCAACGACCCGGTCCGCCCAAACTGCCCCCGGGGACCTGATCCGCTCCCAATGGATCAGAGCACTCCTTCCCTCGCGCCTCGATCTCCTGATCCTTGAGAATCCACTGGATTCCGCGCCGACGGCGAGTGTTGCTCCTTTCATCGCCGAAATAAAGAAAGCAATGGCGGCGGGAACGTCCGTTCTGTGGGTATCAGAGTCCCCTCCTTCTTTTGATAAACTCGGACTATCGCCAACCTTTTTTTCCAACGAACACTAGAAAGTCAGTCAGGGGACGGTATCGTCCCAATCCCGGAAACGATCCTTAAAGAGGCATGAATTCTCACCCGTTCAAATTTCGATATATCAATCGAATCGCCGGAAGCTTCATCTTCCTGGCCTCTATTATTCTTATTATTTTCGCTGTTCTCGCGGGGAAATCGCAGATGTGGTTTGCCGAAACGACGGAATACCGGGTCGAAATGCCCGGTGGCCGCCTTGAAGGGGTCGGCGGCAGCGAAAAGGGAGGAACTCTTGGTATCACGCCGGGATCAGACGTCCGGGTCATCGGGAGCTTGGTAGGGCACGTGAAGCGGGTCGAGCTTTGCCGGGGCGATGATCTGGTCCCCATCAGTTCTTTTGAGGATGCAGATCCCAACGAGATCCGGATCGTCGGGGTGCTTCAAGTAAAAGGGGATTTTGCAAAGTTCATCGGTCCCGACTCGAAGGTCGTCCTCAAGTTCGACCTTGGCGGCCTTGGGGCTGCTTTTTTTGATATCAGCCGGGGATCAAAACCATTCCCACCATCACCGGACCCGAGCATATCCCACATTCTCAAATTCGATCAGGAGGCAAACGCCAAAGAGCAGGCCTTCGAAACAATCAAACGTGTGGAAAATGAGCTAATCCCGGCGATCCAGAGCTTCAAGGAGTTGTCCGTTACCTCGACGGCACTGGTGGAGAAACTTTCGAAAGACGACGAGGCACTCTTTCGTCTCCTCAGCTCATTGGAAGTAGGAGTCGGCGACCTGAACAAGATCATTGGCAGGATCCAGAATGGCGAGGGCGCTCTCGGCGACATGATTTCGTCGGATTCCGATATGAGAAAACAATTCAACGAGTTCGCGGTCACCCTGAACCGCAGTTCGACGAGTCTTGAAAAGGCAATCGCCAACCTTGATCAGGGTATCACCCGTCTCCGGGAAGGGGGGGTGGAACCGCTCAACCGCGCCGTCGAGAAGTTCCCGACAACGATCGGTGCAACCAACGAGGCGATCTATGAATACAATGAAGCGGCACTGCAGTTGCAGGAGACGATCCGGGAGATCGAAGTCCTCACGATAGGCCTGCAAAAGCACTGGCTGGTTAAGAATCTTATCGTGGACCCGGTCGAGGATCAACCGCCGGGATCCGCGGCGGCAGCGGCAAAACAAAAGCAGACCCCTCGACCAAAACCTTCCGAGAGTGAAAAGCAGGGCGGGCTGTTCAAGGGGTTGTTCAAGAAAAAGGAGAGCCCCTAGCAGGCCGTCGAACGTACCCCGCCCGGCTCGGGGTGTGGCCTGTTGCCGCTCATTTTTGCATCGCCACACGGCATAAAAGCAGCGAGACTGCTTCCGTGGAAAGCGTAATTGAAAGTCATCTCAGCAAAGTCATCAGGCGGGAACTTACCCCGGCAGCAGGAGAGCTTTGCTCCATCGCAAAGAGCCTTGTCTCTCTCCACGAAGACAAGAACGATGCCCTGGGCCGGGATCTCGCCAAGTTTCAATCCGAAGCATCCACGTTTCTCGGCGAACTACCCATTTGGTTTCCAGACTCAATCCTGAACGACGAGGTCAATACACAAGGACGAGAGAGACTGAAGTCCGCCCGTCACGACGCGCGTAATCGTCTCAATCATCTCTTCGGAATCATTCAACTCATCCGCCTTGGCGATCCGCCCGGGACTATTCTTCACTTGAGCGGAGAGTCGATCCGATGTCTCGAGAAATGCCTCGCCGCTGTAAGCGGAATTATACCTGATGAAGCAGCGGATGTCCCGGCGGCTCTACCATCCGCACCATCCACCGTTCCGGGGAGTGCCGGCTATCTTTTGATCGCCGACGATGACAGCGAAAACCGAACCATCCTCGGGCGATTACTTGAACCTCATGGCTTTCGTCTCGCTTTCGCCGAAAACGGTGTTGAGGTGATAAGCCAGATGGCCAGTCAGGATTTTGACGCCGTCCTCCTCGATATCCAAATGCCGAAGATGGACGGTTTCGAAGTGCTTTCCAGACTTCGCGAGTCGGGTCAGTTGCGCAATACTCCGGTGATCGTCGTGACCGGCCTCCAGGAAGAGCAGGATGCGGTGCGCTGTATCGAGAATGGAGCCGAAGATTTCCTCTCCCGCCCGATCCGACCGGCCCTGCTGATGGCGAGACTCAGCGCCAGTCTTGAGAAAAAGCGTCTTCGCGAAAAGGTGTTCGAGCAGCACTTCACCCGGGAACTGGCGAGGGAGCTCGCCCGCAATCCCGACCCCATGAAGATGCAGGCACGGCAGGCCGATGTCTCGCTGATGTTTTGTGATATCCGCGGCTTCTCTTCCATCAGCGAGCGGCTCGGCCCCGCGCAGACGATCGACTGGCTCAGCGGAGTGATGGGGGATTTTTCCTCCATCGTCATCGATCACGGTGGAGTGCTAGTCGATTATACCGGGGATGAACTCATGGCCATGTGGGGCGCTCCGAACGAGCAACCCAACCACGCCGAGCTAGCCTGTCGGGCGGCTCTTGAGATCCTGCGCAGCCTACCCTCGCTGAACGAAAAATGGCGACCCATCGTCGATGCGGAGACCGAGGTGGGGATCGGAATCAACTCCGGTGAAGCACTCGTCGGCAATGTCGGCACCCATCGGAAATTCAAGTACGGCTCTCTCGGGACATCTGTAAATCTCGCCAGTCGCGTTCAAGGAGCCACTAAGTTTCTGAAGACCTCGCTGCTCATCACCGGGGACACCGCGGAAAAAGTCCGGACGATTTTCCCGACACGGCGACTCTGCCAGGTTCGGGTGCAGAATATTAAAGCCGCAGTTCATCTCCACGAGTTAGAGGTTCCGGGAACCTATGACAACTGGATCAAGCTTTCGTCGGACTACGAGAAAGCCCTCGATTTCTTCGAAAGCGGGGATTTTGACACGGCGCGGGACCTCTTAAATAGATTTCTCCTCGCCGTCCCTGAAGATGGACCCGGACAGCGGCTCCTCGCTAGAATCAATGACGCCACCCGAAGTGAAAACCCGGAATTCAGCGCGATTTGGACGCTTCCCGGAAAATAAGAAATGCCCATTGCCTCAGGCCGCTTCACAACGACAGATCGCCCCGATGCACCCGCACTGGTGACACCAGTCAAAACGCCCGCCGCATTTCGCAGGGAGACCGCTCAGGACCCGCTGGATGCGACAATGGCAGGCGCGGCAGCCGGTTCCCGCACCCGTGACTTCCATCACCTCTTCGACCGAAGTCACCTCGCCCAGAGTCACTGCCGAACTAACCACTGACTCGGCCACCCTGGCGCAATGGCACAGAAAAACCTCCGCTTCTGCAGCGGGGGCAAATCGGCAGGTCGCTACGGTCATGGAAACGGCGGTCTGCATGGAGGAATGCGCTCTTATTTTTCAACGGATTCGCCAATCTGCTGCGCAAGGTATCGCTCGAGACTAACCCGGTTGATGAGATCAAGCTGCGTCTCGGCCCAGTCGATGCTGTTTTCCGACTCGACGACCATACGCTCCATGAGATCACGTGATCCGGAATCGCCCCGTTCCAGACAAAGGCGCACCCCCTCATTGTACGTCGCGACGCCGCGGCTCTCCAAGGTATGACTGTCCTGAATCTGCTGCTTCGGATTATCACCCACCAGAATTTTATCATAACGGGCGATCTCAGGGATTCCATCGAGATAGAGGATACGATCGATGACTTCCTCAGCATGCTTCATTTCCTCAATCGACTCGGCATAGAAGTGGGAAGCGAGTTTGTTAAGGCCCCAGTCTTTGCACATCTTGGCGCAGATAAAATACTGATTGATCGCCGTGAGTTCAATGGTGA
>JAGNMT010000110.1 GCA_017991025.1 Verrucomicrobiales bacterium | reverse complement strand
GTGCTCCTTGCCCGGAAGTGGCGGCATCCGCATGTCGATGATCATGCCCTCATCAATCTCTTCCAGATGCTCAGCCGGTGGGTCACGCCGGAACGGCCTTACTCTCTCGTGAGAGCAAGCGCGGGCGATGCTTCGATCGAGCAAAGGGCGGATCGCGAAGGGTATTTCGAAATTGATCTTCCGCTCCATGAGATCCATTCGGACGAGGTGCTCATCGAACTGCCGGAATCAGAGGTTTCGATGCCGTCGCACTGGAAGATTCTCTCTCCGGGGACCGAAGCCCGATGTCTCATCATCAGCGACATTGATGATACGGTGTTAATCACTCACGCCGCGAAGCTATTGCGCATGCTCGCGACGACCTTTTTGGGAAATGCCCTCACCCGTCAGCTTTTCCCCGGCACCGCGACGCTTTACCGGGCGCTCCAAGCAGGCCCCGAAGAGGGTGTTTGCCAGGGCAATCCTCTCGCCTATGTGACAAGTTCCCCCTTCAATCTGCACGGACTGCTCTATCTCATCTTCAAAGAGAATGACCTCCCTGTCGGTGCATTTTTCATGACCGACTGGGGCCTGCACGAAGACCGGTGGCTCACGCGCAGTCACCGCGACCACAAACTTGACGCTATCCGGAAGGTGCTTTCCTGGTATCCTGACATGCCCACTATTCTCATCGGGGATAGCGGCCAGCACGACACCGCGATCTACATCGAAGCCGCCCTCGCCAATCCCGGAGTCGTCACGCAGATACTCATTCGCCAGGTCAGCGATGACAGTCGAATCGAGGGGCTCCGGGCCGAAGTGGAGAAACTGACGAATTCGGAAACCCGATTCTCTTTTTTTAAGGATTCCGACGAAGCGGCGGCCATCCTCAAAGAAGCCGGTTGGATCTCACCGGACCAGCGTGAACAGGTCCGTTTGGCGATTCAGGAAGCGCCTCCTTCGTTGCTTGACCTGATGGCAAACCGCCGCGTCGGCGGGTAACCGGGACGGCCAAACGATGGGCTCTAACGTATCGACTAGGTGAAAAATCCCGTTCTTCCTTCTTCAGGCTCCCGCGCGCGTGGTGCCCTCTACGGTTCAGCGATTGGTGACGCCCTTGCAATGCCGGTTCACTGGTATTATGACCGAAACGCCCTGCGCCGGGACTACGGCCTCGTCGATCATTACCTCGCTCCGAAGAACCCGCATCCGGGTAGTATCCTCTGGCGCTCGCACTATGATCCGATCAATGAGCGGGGCGACATCCTGCACGATCAGGCCGTCTACTGGGGGCAGCGTGATATTCACTACCATCAGTTCCTCGAAGCCGGCGAGAACACTTTGACCTCGCAATTGGCCTCATGCCTCCAGGAGTCACTGGTCGAAAATGGAGCCTACGATTTAGATGATTACACGGCCCGCTACCTCTCTTTCATGACGACTCAGGGAAGCCATCAGGACACCTATGTCGAGGAATGCCATCGGGGCTTTTTCCGGAATTATGCCCGCGGCCTCAAGCCGCGACGCTGTGCCGTCGAGGGAAAACACATCGGTGGATTGCCGGGGATCGTACCGATCGCGGTCCACTATGCCAACGATCCCGAAGCCGCAAAACGCCACGCGTTGCAGCATCTGTCCCTCACCCATGGCGGAAAAGCGATCGCGGACGCGGTGACGCTTCTTCTTGAACTCCTCATTCCAGTGCTCGAGGGGGCCGATCTTCTCGAAGTCATTCTTGATCGTCACGCCAGGCAGACCAGCCCCTACCTGGGTTTCCCCCTGAAGAAATGGCTCCCCGAACCGGACGAACACATCATCGGAGCAAAGCTCAGTCCCGCCTGTTATCTTACCGATAGTGTCCCCGCCACGATCTACCTCGCCGCGAAGTATCACGATGCGCCGCGTGAAGGGCTCATCGCCAACACCCATCTCGGCGGCGACAACGTGCATCGTGGTGCCGTCCTCGGGGCTCTCCTCGGGGCCGCGAACGGGGCAGAGGCGTGGCCGGAGGATTGGCGGAACGGACTACTCAGAAAGCCCCCGCTTCTTCAGGCGATGATGACGACGGTTTAGCGATTCGACTCCGTCGGACGGAAGGTGAGGACGACCCGGAAGCGGTGATTAAAAGGCTCATGCTCGAGCCAGGGTTCCTGAAAGAGGTAAAAGCCTCGCGCTTCATAAAAGATGATCTCTTCCCGGATTACCGGCTCCAGCATCTCATAGGGAGTCGAGTCCTCAAACCAGACCATCGCACGATGCAGACGACGTTTCACCGAACAGAATCGCGTGATAATGCGATCCTCGAGATCCTGGATATGGGCGAGCACTTCGTTTTTCTTCATGCGGGACGGAAAGTCTACGCCCTCCCGGCCGGTCCGGTCTTCAAAAATCAATCCTTTACCCGATGACGTGCTGGCGTTCTTCTTCAAAGGCGATATAAACAGCCATGCTAAACGACACGGATCGCGCTCTTCACTTCCCTTCGCTTGAGGGCATCATCTATCTCAACACCGCTGCCGAGGGGATTCCTCCCGTCTCGGCCGGGGAAGCGCTGCAACGCTATCATTCCCACAAAATCATGGGCATGGACGGGCGTATCCTTTTTTCCCGCGAGTTTGACGCCTACCGGGAAAGTGCGGCTGCCCTGCTCGGTCTCTCCGCCGACGAGATTTCCTTCTCTTCCTCAACGTCCGAGGCCTACAACCTCCTCGCGACCGCGATTTCTTTCGAAAAAGGTGACGAACTCGTGATCACGAATCTTGATTTCCCTTCCGGCGTCACCCCCTGGCTGCAGCATCCGGACTCCCCTGTCGTAAAACTCTGGGAACATCGGGACGGCGTTCTCGCTCTTGACGACCTTTCTGCGCTCCTCAATGAACGGACCCGCTTCGTTCAAGTCTCGCTCGTGAGCTTTCTCACCGGCTATCGCCTTCCCTGGGTTTCTTTTCGCGACCTCGTCCGGGAGCGGGCTCCCGGGGCCATTCTCGCGGTCGATGTGACACAGGCGGCGGGGCGGGTCGATCTGGACTGCCTCGACGCCGACTGTCTTTTTGCGAGCAGTTACAAATGGCTCCTCGGCACCCATGGCGGCTGTCTCGTCGCGGTGCCGGATCATGCCCGCGAGCGCATTGTTGTCCGCGCCGGCGGCTGGTACCATATCGCGAATGCCTTCGACAGTGATCGCTTCAATCGGGTGGACCCTTTTCCCGGCGCGAAAGGATTCGCAGTGGGCATGCCCGCCTATCCCGCGGTCTACGGACTCCGTGCGGGCATCGATACCATTCGTCGAGCATCGGTTCCGGCGATCGCGGCCCATGCCGATACCCTCGTCGCCCGCCTTCATGAGGGACTGGCGGAGCTCGGCTTCGCCACGCTTTCGCCACCGCAGCCGGGGAACAGCTCGGGCATCGTCGCGATGCGGACCACCGACGACGCCGCGATTCATGCCCACCTGCACGCCCGGGGCGTCCACGTGATGCATCAGGCGGGACGGATCCGTTTTGCGATTCACGGTTACAACCGTAGCGACGACATTGACGCGGTGCTGGCCGCTCTCGCGGAGTATAAAAAGTGACCCCGTTGGTCAGCGGAAGAAAAACTTCTCCGCCGTCCCTTTCATGATATCGGCCTTCTCCCCGGCGGACAAAAAATCTAGACCCTCCTGCACGAGGTCGACGGAGGCCTTGTAGGTGTGCTCACCCTGCACCTGATAGGGACAATCCGATCCCCACATGAGTCGTTTCGATCCGAAGGCGTCCCTGACGCGGCGTATCATGGGAGCAAGATCAGTATAGGGCGGCTTTTTCCGACCGAGGGCGTAGAAGGCTGAGATTTTGACGAAGGTGTTCTCACATTCAGCGAGGGCGAGGAGACGTCCGAGCGCTTTTTCATCAACGGTCCCGGTCATGCCAACCCGGGCGAAGTGGTCAATGACGACGGGCGTCTCAGGATATTTTTTGCACATCTCCTGAATCACCGGAAGTGATTCAGGGTCGGTGAGACAGCACATCGCGAGCCCTTCCTCACCGCCGACTTTCCACATCTCCTGTATCCCCTCCGAGGCTCCCCATGTGGCAGTTTTGTCAGGAAATGCGTAGAGCCGGAATCCACGCACCCCTTTCCCGGCGAGAGCCTTCATTCTCTCCCCCACCCCGGAGGTCGAGTCGTCCACAATGGCGACCCCGCGAAAGCGCTCCGGATCGGCCTTGATGACATCGAGCATATAGCGGTTATCGAACTCGTAAAAACTCATCTGGATTAGAACCGTCCTCGTCACCCCGGTCCCCGCCTGCTCCGCGAGAAGAATGGCCGGATCAAAAACCGCCGGGACGACGTCTTTGTCGCTGAACTTCGATGAGAGCGGGTATTTCTCCCTGTCAGAAGTCCAAACGTGAACGTGAGCATCGATTAGCCCCTCACCGACGGGCGTCTCTCCGAAGAGAGAAAGGGCCGGTGTCATCGCGAGGGTTCCGGTGGTGGTGAGAAATCGGCGGCGGCTTTGAGTTTTCATGATCCGTAGCTGAGCAGAAAACGGCGGTGAAAGGCAAGGGCGATCTCAACTTGATCAAGGGCCACATATTCAACGGCGGCGTGAGCCTGATCAATCGAACCTGGCCCAAAGATCAGGCTCGGGATGCCGGCCCGGTGAAGTTTCGTCGCGTCGCAACCGAAAGGCACCCCGGCCGGGGCGGAATCGAGTCCCAGTCCCGATAGCACGGCGGCAGCGGCAACCATAACCGGGGAATCCTCCGGCGTTTCCATGGCGTTGTCCGAAAGCCGCGGGGGATGTATGATGACCTCCCCGTCGGGGAAGTCGGCCAGGATCGCCTGGTACTCCGCGATCACCTGTTCCCCCGTTTCTCCCGGCAGCATACGCCGGTCGAGGGTGATGAGACAGCGTTCGGGCACAAAGTTGACCTGGGCTCCACCCTCAATCAACGAGATCGTGCAGGTCGCTTCGCCGACGAGCGGGTGAGTCCGTTCACGGAGCGTTTCGTGATACGTTTCAAGCCGGGCAATGACCCGCGCCATCGCCGAGATCGCATTTTTACCGAGATGGGGTTTGGAGCTGTGCGCCGCAACGCCGCGCGTCTCGATCTGCCAGCGCAGGACACCCTTGTTGCAACGCACAACACGCAGTTCGGTCGGCTCAGCGACGAGGGCGGCCTCGGGATGAATCGACCGTTCGCGCAACCAGTCAATGAGCCTCACCACACCACGAAACGCGTTTTCCTCATCGATCACCGCCGCTAAATAGACGTCGCAGGGCGGCTTGTCGCCAGCACGATGCAAACTGACCATGGCGTGCATCATCGCAGCCAGTCCGGCTTTGGTGTCACACGCTCCCCGTCCGAACATTTTCCCGTTTTCCACGACGGGATCAAAAGGGGGAATGGTCATGTCCGCGACCGAAACAGTGTCGAGATGTGCCTCCAGTAAAACGGCCCGTCTCGAGTCCTGCCCGGGGAGACGGGCAATGATATTGGAGCGGCCCGGCAGAACTTCATCCTCCCATACTTCCAACCCCGCATTTTCGAAGAACGTGCTGACAAACGCACCGGCATTCCCTTCCCCTGGTCCGCCCCACTCGGGATTGATGCTGTTGATCGAGATGAGTCGCGCGAGAGTTTCGGTCATTTCATTCATGCTCGGCTAAGATGATCCATGAGCAACGAAAGCGACACGACATTTTCCCGGCGGATCACGCCGGATAAAAGGACTGGCAGGGTCTGATTCTGATTCCCTAACCGATGCTCCTGAACGTAACGTAATGACAAATGCCTGACCTCACCTTCACCCGTAGCAGCGAGATCAACGCCCCGGTCGGGGCGTTGCGTGACTGGCATTTCCGACCGGGAGCCTTTGGCCGCCTCAATCCTCCGTGGGAAACGGCGACCGTCATTGAGTCACCCGGGGCTCTAGTCGATGGGGCCCGTGCCGTGATCGAGATCCGGATGGGGCCGTTCAGGCAACACTGGATCGCGGACCATGAGATCACCGGCGACGGATTCATTGACCGTCAAATCTCCGGACCTTTCGCCTTCTGGGAACACCATCACCACTTCGAGCGAGTCACGGACACCACCAGTCGGCTCACCGACTCGATTCGCTACCGGCTCCCGATGGGATTTCCGGGAAGACTGGTCGGCGGCCCCCTGGTCAGTGCAAAACTGGAGCGTATGTTTCGCTATCGCCATAGTGTTACACGGGCGGATCTTTCCCGGGCAGCAAGCAACCCGGCACCCGGCCCGCTCCGTATCCTCGTGACCGGAGCGAGCGGCATGTTAGGCAAACCGCTCTGCGCCTACCTCGAAACGCAGGGGCACGAAGTCACTCGTGTTACGCGCAAGGCCCGCTTCCCCACAGACATCGAATGGGATCCGGAACGCGGCACCTTCGATCTTTCCCCGGATGCGGTTTATGATGCAGTGATTCATCTTGCCGGGGAGAACGTCGCGAGCGGTCGATGGACAAAGGAGAAGAGGCGTCAACTCATTGAAAGCCGCCGCCTCGGGACGCGGCTCCTCGTGAAATCTCTCACCGGACTGAAGCGACCACCTGCAGTACTCGTGAGCGCCTCAGGTTCGGGGTATTATCGGGCCGACGGGGCTATTCACGATGAAAATGCCCCTCCTGGGACGCATTTTCTGAGCCGGGTTTGCCAGGCATGGGAGGAGGAGACGGCCCCGGCAAAACAGGCCGGGATGCGCGTAGTTCTTGCTCGAATCGGCGCCGTCCTGAGCCCGACGGGAGGTGCCTTACAGAAGATGCTGCCCCTCTTCCTCGCCGGGGCGGGCGGGCCGGTTGGTCCGGGAACGCAGGGCATGCCGTGGCTGGGGATCGACGACGTGATTGACATCCTGCACCGCGCCACCTTTGAAAAAAGCTGGGAAGGCCCGCTTAATCTCACCGCTCCGGAAACCGTCACGAACCGTGAGTTTTCTGAAACTCTCGGTCATGTCCTCCATCGCCCCGCGCTCCTTCCGGTGCCTACCTTTGTCGTCAAAGCCCTCTTCGGGGAAATGGCGGAAGAAACGGTGCTCGCCGATCTTGTCGTGCTCCCCCGGAAGCTGCTATCGCTCGATTACGAGTTCCGTCATCCCGATCTAAAAGCCGCGCTATGCCACGTACTGGGCCGCAGTGCCCCTGACATTGACTCAGCTCATGAATGTTGAATCCGTCGACACACTCATCATCGGAGCAGGCCTCGCCGGGCTCAGTGCCGCAGTGCGTCTCCACGAAGCGGGTCGGGAAATCCTCATTCTCGAAGGCTCGGACGGTGTCGGGGGACGAGTGCGGACGGATGAGGTGGACGGCTTTCTCCTCGACCGGGGATTTCAGGTCTATCTCGACGCCTACCCCGAAGCAGGGGCTTTTCTCGACCTCAAAGCACTCGATCTGCGCCCCTTCGAGCCGGGGGCCCTGGTCTGGAAGCGAGGCAAGCGCCGCAAAGTCATGGATGTTTTTCGCCGGCCAGGTGCCCTGTTTTCCAGCGCGCTCCAGCCGATCGGCACGCCGCTCGATAAGCTGCTCGTGGCGAAACTCCGGTCCCGTCTCCTCCACAAATCGCAGGAAGCGATCTGGTCTGCACCGCAACAGACCACGGCTGACTACCTGCGGGACTTTGGTTTTTCGGAGCGAATAATCGATGAATTTTTTCGCGGATTCTACGGAGGAATTTTCCTGGAAGAGCATCTCGTCACCTCGAGCCGGATGTTTGAGTTCACCTTCGGCCTATTTGCCCGCGGCTCCGCCACCCTCCCGGCTGCGGGCATGCAGGCGATCCCGAATCAATTGGCGGCGCGACTTCCGGCGGGATCGATCCGACTGAATAGCCCGGTTATGTCGCTCGACGGCACCACCGCAGCAGTGGCCGGAGGAAAAATCTCCGCCTGCAACGTGATCGTCGCGACTGACGGCACCGCCGCCTCCCGCCTCGTTCCGGACCGCGTCACGGCTCCTCGATGGAATTGCACCGCCTGCCTCTATTTTTCCGCCCCGGAGCCCCCCTTCACGGAACCCCTCATCATGCTCAAGGGTGATCGCGACGGGATCATCAATAGCCTCTGCGTGCCCTCGAATCTCTCCAGCCACCTGGCACCAGCGGGGAAATCTTTGATCTCGGTTTCCGTGATTGGAGACCAGTCCCGGAATGAGAACCTGATCGAAGAGGTCGTTGCGGAACTAGGAGCCTGGTTCGGGCAAATCACTAAAGATTGGACGCTGCTCAAATCTTACTCGATTGCCAAGGCACTCCCTGTTGCGCCACCTGGACACCTCTTAAATGACCCGGGAACAGGTCCGGTGTATTTCTCTGGTGACTACACGCGGAGCGCCTCCATCGAAGGAGCGATCACCTCAGGAATCATAGCGGCTTCGCACCTTTCCACTCCATCAATCAGCGAAGCCGCCCCTAACGGGGCAACCTGAAGAAACGCTGAAAAGCCCAATTAGGGTATTATTTTCAGCGTCTAGATTTATTGATTTATTGTGGTATTTATGATAATTTATTCATCTTACCATGAGGAGACAACATGGATTCACCCTGATAGAAGCCTTGACAGTGGTCGCTGTCGTCGTCGTTGTTGCCGCGCTCGGAACGGTCTCCATCTCGAAGGTCGTTAATTCCGCGCAGGAACAGAAGCTCTCATCTGATGTCGAGACCCTCAATCGGAGCGTAACTGCCTATCTCGGCGCGGGCGGCGATCTTTCGAAGGCAAAATCACCCGCTGAAGTCCTGACGGCCCTCAAGAGGAGCCTGGTTAACTCCTCACGCTCGCCCACGCTCAGCGGGAGCAAGGTCGATGAACGCCTCTCCTTTGTTATGCAGAACGCTGCGGAGTCCGGCAGCAGTCGTTCGCGCGTATACTGGGACAAGGGAACGAGTCGTTTTGTCCTGGCACAATCCGGGACCTCTCCGGGGATCAGGGAATTCATTCTGGATGATTCGATAGTGAGTCAGGAGCAAGTGGATGACGATGCCGTCTCCCCGGTCCTTTATGCAGCCAAAGATACCTGGATCTGGGACTATCAGGATGCACCGGTGGTATATCCGAGCGGGCCTACCGTGATC
>JAGNMT010000109.1 GCA_017991025.1 Verrucomicrobiales bacterium | reverse complement strand
GGGATCGCCTTTGGGAGGCATTTCACGCTTGGGTTCCTTATGACGAATCACTTTGTAAAGAAAACTGCCTTCCGCATCCCCCGGGACGATGGCAGCCTCTCCGGAGTTACCTCCGCGCAAGAGGTTGGCCAGCCGATCAAGACGGAACTGCCCTTTCTGCGTCTCAGCCCCGTGACAATCGGCGCAGTGCTCCACAAAGATAGGCTCGATCTCCCGCTCGAAGTCCACCGCGCCGACGGAGAGAGCGAGACTTGAAAGGACTAAAATCTGAAAGCGGACAATCATAGGAGAAGCGAAACAAACAGTCGCCTTTCAGTCCGCGCAAGCAAATTGTATACAATCACATCAATGCGCCAATGTTTACGGCTTCGGAGTTGGCGGCTTAACCGTCACCCAAATCGGCGAGGACCAGGCCATGTTGCCATCATTTTGCTCGACGCGCAGGTAATAGCGATTCTCTCCCGTCAGCGGAGCCGCGTCAGTCCAGGTGTCCGATACGGTGATGGCATTGGGCTCAATGACATGATGGTCCTTCTCATTCCGGATGATGGTGACCCGTTTGATCGGCGCTGTCCCGGCGAGGTGGAAGGTCAGCACCGGATTTTTATCCAACGCGATGACTTCTCCCATGAGATGTTCTCCGCAACTCAACTCGACGAAAATCTTATCGGTCGCGGCACAGGTGCGTCGGGCTTTGAACCCCGCAATGATGCCCTCACGCGTAAAGTCCTCGACGTAGACCCCGCCAAAAGAGGTGTGGGTCGCGATGTGATCGCTCGAGGCAAACACACTGAGTTTATGCCCGACTTCGAGGGCTTTTTGATAGACCCCGTTGTTATAGGCGGGAGAATTTTCACCCTTGGCTCCCGCCTCGAAATCCGTGATCGGTGCGGGCGGCTCCGGAAAACCCTTCGGCGTTTGATTCGCGGGCGTGTAGATCTCGTTCTTTCTGAGACCGACGGTGGGCTGAGGCGCGCCGAGTCCTTCATAACTGACCCGGGCTCCCTGATAAATCTCGACGGTGTTTTCGTAGGTATTGTCGATGCCTTTCTCATACTTCGTCCAATCCGTCCCCATGCCTGTCGCTCCGGTGTGGCTGATGATGGCGCAGGGATGATCGTAGCGCTTGAGCACGTCCCAGAGTTCCGCCGGCTGAATCTGATCGAGACCGGCCGCAACCGGAAAAAGCGCCTGCCAGGGCGAATTGCGGTAGTTCTGTCGCTGGATGTAAACAATCGGACCTCCCCGTTGCGAGAAGACGATATTACGATGCCCCCAGGGGAAAACCTGCTCGCGCTCGTAGGCGTAAAGCGAAGCGAATTGGCTCGGCGCATGGAACACGTCGACCTGACGCTGGGTGTGCCACCACTCATAAGGCGAATATATTTTGGCAATGTCAGTGTGATCGGAGGTCCCGAGGAAATCGAGCCCGGCAATATCATAAGCATACCGATAGGCCTCGAGAATACAGCCGTCAAAACCCGTGCGGCAGTTCGAGATGTCGGTGTGCCGGTGGAGATCGCCCCAGACGAGACGATAGGTTTTTCCACCGACGATCCAGGTATGGTGCTCGGTGAGGGGGCGCGGCGCGGTCGGTTCATTTAAATACGGCAGCGGTTCCGGCGCCCGGGTGATCGTGAGATCCGGTTCCTCCGGCAACAGTGGCCAGTCGGCATCGGTCCGGATCTGCGCGAGATGAATTTCAGCGATGCCACTGGCCTTGGTCGCACGTTTGTCCGTCGGCCAGGTTACCCAGAGGCCTCCCTGAGGACCGACCGTCAGTTCCTGATGCCGATCCTGTCCCATCGTGCTGTCCGGCAAAGCGACGGGCTCCGTCCAGCGTTTCACCGCAGGATCATAACGGGTCAGCGCGACCCGCCAGAACAGATTCGAATAGTAGCGATAGCTCAACCAAACCTGCCCCTCCCGCACCGCGACGGAAGGCACATTCACCGCAAAACCGGGACTGGGATCGGGTGCCGGGGTAGGCCGCCCTTTATCCGGAACGGCGACTTCGGTGAATTGAGCACTCGCGATATCGTAGCGCCCCAGCATCAGTCGCTTGTTCGCATTCAAGCCCATCTCGTTTCCGTGACCTCGGGAATCCAGCCCCCACTGCTGTCGCCCCCGCTCCGCCGCGACCCAGAGGCCGCCATTGCCGTCGGCAGCGATACTGGCCCGGGCTTCGTAATCCGGAGTTCCGACGAGGACTTTCTCCTGCACCGTTCCGTCCATTTTCACACGGGCGAGGTGCAGGTTGAACTCACTGTCAGCCGACAAATCGTAAACGATCCAGGCACCCTCAGTATCCGTGAACGCAAGTCGCGGTTCCCAGTTTCCTCCCTCTTCCGTCGAAGAAACGCGAATCGCGTCTGACCACGTTTTACCGTCGGGACTGCAATACTTGGTCCAGACCCGGGAATCGCCGGGACGAACCTCCTGCCAGGTCACCCAAACACGGCCGGACGGATCTTTTCCAGCGTCGGCGAAGGTGTTACCGGCATCCTTAGACGCCGCGAGTTCTATTTCTTCGCCCACCTCTCCCTCCGCAAAACGACGAGCGCGCAGAGTCATCACATCGGCGGCATTGACCTCACCCCAGAAACACCAGACGCCCCCCGCTCCATCGGCGGCGATGGCAGGCTGATGTAGGATTCCCGGCTTCGAAAGGACCGCGACCGGCTTCAGTTCAGTCCCTTCACCCCGTGCAAGATGGAGCGTATCAACGTTACCATCGTGCTCCACATAGACGGCCCAGCGGGCGTTGTCCGCCCCGAGGCAGAAATCGGGGAAATCCCGATGCAACTTTGCATCCGGTGAAATATATCTCTGGACGACAGGAGCGAAGTGCTGAGGCTCGGGCACTTTTCCATTGCCCTTGCCTTTTCCCTTTTCTTTGGCGCTCGCTCTTCCTTTTGCGTTTGTGTTTGCTTTGGGGGCAGTTTCCTGTGCGCTGAGAAATGCGAAAACGAAGGTGGATAGAAAAACGATGGTTAGAACGGGAAGGTGTTTCATGTTTCGTCGGGGGCTGGCAGGATACAAACTAGCGAAATTCCTCTCGCGTGGGAAGCGGTATCTCAGAACGCCAGGCCTCGCGCCAGAGTTGTTCCATCAAAAAACTGACAGTCGGAACGTCCCCGACCGCCTCGCAACTTGTCCCGGCATAGAGGCACATCGCCGCGGGATCGCCTTGAGTGCTCACGAGAGGCGGCGCGTCATCGTAGCGGATGAAAAAACGTCCGTCAGTTCCGGTCGCGACGAGATCCCCTTCTCCGGGACGATCCCCGGCCTGCGGAGAACCAGCCGCCTTCCATTTTTCTAGGGTCTCGTTAGACAAAACACGATGCGGAGTCCCGGGCCATCCCCCGTCAAAACAAACCGTGAGCACCGTGTCCGCCGCGCCGGCATCGACAAGACGGCGTTTGTAAAAGTCATGAGCAAGGGACTCCTGTGTCGCGACAAAACGCGTGCCCAGCATCACGCCGGACGCACCCAGACAAAGAACACGGGCTATCGCTTTGCCGTCGCCCATACCGCCGGCCGCGATCACAGGCACGCCCTGCGCGACCGCAAGCACCGTCGGCAACAATTCATCGAGAGGCCGTGTTGCCTGAACATGCCCGCCCGCTTCGATACCCTGACAGATCAAAAAATCCGCGCCGAGATCAAGGGCCTGTTGCACTCCTTCCGCACCCGTGACCTGAACACCAAACCGGGCTCCGAAAGATTTAACAAGGGCAGCTTCCTTCACCGGCATGCCCCACGAAAAAGTAATCACATTCACCCCGGCCTCCAGCGCGGCAGGAAGTGATTCTGGTGCAAAGGCGAGAACGAAGTTCGTCTGCACGGGGCGATCCGTCCTAACTCTTACCTCCGCGATGAGACGCCGGGCGTCCTCCGGTGAGGTCCATGTCAGGGCGAGCGCGCCCATACCTCCTGCCTGCGAAACCGCCGCCGCCAGCGACGAACCTGCGACACTGCCAACAGGGGCCTGAAAAATGGGAAGGCGCAAACCGAGAGACGCGGCAAAGGCGATCGCTTCTTTCATGGAGCGGGCGCAGGAACCGGAGCAGCGGATTTTGTAGGAAGCAATTGCGCGAGCCCGGCCGTCGCCCAGGCCGTCGCGGCAGTGGAAAGAAACTGATCCACGCCATGCGGATCGCCATTTTCAAAATAGAGCTGGGCTTTGTATTCCACATGCGATTCCGCAAGCCATGAGCCGTCGGCATGCTGCGTTTTTAAAAGGTAATCACGAGCCCGAATGGTGGCCGCATGATCCGCCGCGAACCCCGTTTTTAGAAGCATAAACAAGGTCTGTCCCGTCGAATAGGCATCGCTAGTGCCCTCATCATTTTCCGCCCACCCGCCGTCCTCTTTCTGCGCAGCGAGAATGGCGGCGAGAGTGTTTTGCTTCAGCGCCTCGTCCCCGTTAAGAAAATGTAGGCCCCACAGTCGCCATAGCCTATCCTGTTGACTGCGCAGCGGTACCCCGGCGAGCCATTGGTCCGCTGCGAGGCGCGCCTTGGCGACCGCTGCCTGCTGATCTGTTGTCGCGTATTCTTCAAGTCCGAGCAGCACGAGCACCGTGTCTCCGATGTAGGAAGCCTGCATCGGGGCACGGCGACACGACGCCTGCCAGCGACCGTCATCGAGAGTCAGCGGGTTCTCCGGTTTGCGATCTTTCGCCCGGACCACCCCCTGAATCTGGAGCAGGTAGGCCACCATCGCCGTCGTGGTCTCATCGGGTGGTCGACCGGCCAGTTGCAAAGCCCAGAAGCCGAACCCTGTCGTCGCCGCTCCGCCCGGGACATGATCGCCCTTCTCCATTTCGTCGATTCTGTCTTCAAAATACCGGTGCGATGACTCCACCTGCGATCTCAGCCATTCTCTGTCTAACGGAAAACCGGCACGCTCGCCCTCGAGCGCGGCCAGGATCGGCAGGGTCTGATGGTGGCACGAGAAACAACTTTTGTGCGTTTGCCAGTCACTCGCGGCCTGCTTCACCCGGGCAAGACCTCGCTCCGTCGCCGAAGCAACAAGTCCGGTCTCTTCGGCCATGGCCATGCTCAAAAGCCCCAGCACCAGAGTGAAGATTACATTTCTAGAGTCCATGGACAGTCAGAAGTTTGCTGGAAAGTCAGCGCTAAGTGCCCAACTCAACGCAGGGAGCACTTCAACACCCGGCATCATCAAAGGCGAGAATAAAATGCGATTCCAGGGATAGAAACGTCTTACCGCCGAAAACACCTGAATGAAACACCGGGGTAAGGAGCGATGGGGCAGCAGGTTTAGGATCGGGCGTACCTGCACGGCCCCATCACCTGCCACGAATCAGACTTGCACCCTTCCCTCCCCGCCCCCATAATCCGCTCGTGATTCTCGACCTCGACAAGTTCATCGCGAAGGAGCGTTTCTTCTGGGACGAGCTGACCGGGTTGTTGCACATTCAGGAAAACCAGCCCGACCGCCGTCAGTCGCTCGACGAGGCGAAACGATTTTATTACCTCTATCAGCGCACGTCTTCGGATCTCGTGAAACTGAAGACCTTCGCCGGCGAAGCGGAAACAACGCGCTTCCTCGAACGGCTGGTCGCACGGGCCTACAGCCGCCTCCACGAGGATGGCGGGGAACGAGTTCCCTTCCGCCCCTGGCAGTGGATCTCGCGCACCTTTCCGGCGACATTTCGGCGACACTGGATCGCGTTCGCGCTTTCTGCCGGCACCTTTTGGATCGGGGCTGGTTTTGGAATGGCCGCATTAATGTTGAACTACGATTCCAAGGCGGATTTTATCCCGCCGCAGTTCAGCCACCTCAATGAAAAACCTTCCAAGCGGGTCGAGCGGGAGGAGAAACAGGACTTCGATGCCTTCCAGGGACGCCATGCTTTTTCCGCCCAGCTCATGACCCACAACACGAAGGTGACGATCATGACGATGGTAACCGGCTTTCTCTGGGGCATCTTCACGTTGATTCTTCTTTTTTATAACGGAACTCTCATCGGGGTGGTGATCTTCGATTATATCTCGGACGGCCAGGGTATATTCCTGACCGCATGGTTGCTGCCCCACGGATCGTTCGAACTGCCGGCAATCTTTATCGGGGGGCAGGCGGGTCTGATCATCGCCCACACGATGTTCGGCTGGGGAACCAACCGCCGACTGCGCCAGCGCTTCGCCTGCATCCGGGGAGACCTCCTCACGCTCATCGGTGGCGCGGGACTCCTTTTGATCTGGGCGGGAATTGTGGAGTCCTTTCTCTCGCAATACCACGATCCACAGTTCTATCCCTGGAAAATTGGATTCGGGGCGATCCAACTCAGCGCTCTGATCTGCTACCTCTCCTTCTGTGGACGGAATCCCAACCGAAATACGACGGTGACGACCTAATGCTGGGGACCACGACATCACTAACGGTACGGACGCCGGAGGGAGTCACTTTCGAGATTCCCCTCGCGAGCCCCTTCAGCCGGTGCCTCGCCCTTGCGATCGATGTGGCAATCGTCCTGGCCCTCACGATCCTGTTCAGCCAGGTAATTTCTTTTCTCTCGATGGCGGCCTCCGGTATCCCGGTAATAGGAAGTGTGCTTCAGGACTTTGGTGCCGGGGCCACTATCTTTCTCCAGTTTCTCGTCGCGACCTGCTATGGAATGACGACAGAGTGGCTCTGGTCGGGGAGGACCGTAGGGAAACGCCTCTTAAAGTTGCGAGCCATCGACGAGCGCGGCCTATCCCTCGGTCTGAAACAGGTCATCATCCGGAATCTTTTCCGTCTTCTCGACATGCTCCCGACTTTCTATCTCTTCGGCGGTATCTCCTGCCTCGTCACGAAACGCTGCCAGCGCCTCGGCGACATCGCAGCGGGAACCCTCGTGATCCGGGAAACGCAGGTCTCGACACCGGCCCTTGGAGAACTGCTTAGCAAGGACATGAACTCCTTTGCGACCCTCCCCCATCTTGAAGCAAGGCTGCGGCAACGGACCACTCCGGAAGAGGCCCGTATCGCCCTCGACGCGGTGACACGGAGGAATGAGCTGGATCCGGAGGCCCGGCTTGAGCTTTTCTCCCAACTCGCCGAATACTTCCGGGAAACAGCGGAGTTTCCTGAGGAGATCACGATAGGTCTCTCCGACGAGCAGTATGTTCGAAATGTCGTCGAGACTCTCTTCCGGCGCGCCTCGGTTTAAAAATCAACGGCTCAGATCTTCCTGACGGAGAACTTTGAACCCGGCCTTCGTCAGGACGGACTGTCCGAAATGATTATCCTCAACACAGAGCGCAAGCGCGGCATTGCCATCGGGTTGAGAGAGGAGCGGATAGATAAAATGAATATTCGTCTCCGCTTTGAGCAGCGCACGAAGACAATCGGGCATTTGCTCCGCCCCATCGCGAAGCGCCACGACGAGGATATCGGTCGAGTTGAAGGGGATGCCTCTTTCGATAAAGACCGTTTCCACGGTATCTGGATCGCTCACGATCAGCCGCACCACCGTATTATCGATGGAGTCCTGAACCGAGAGGCCGAGAACCACCACATGACTGGTCCGGAGCAAATCAAGAATAGACACGAAAGCACCGGGTCGATTCGGGAGAAACACCGCCATCTGACGGACCGGCGTGCCGTTTACGGTGCTCGTCTGCGAGGCGCTAGCGTCGTCTTCGTCCATACTTGTTGATGTTTTCTACCATCTCCGATACTGGAGACTTTGTCAGGTTAAAAAGGGGCCCGGTTACTCCACCGTGACGCTCTTGGCGAGATTTCTCGGTTTATCGACATCGCACCCGCGAGCGACTGCAAAGTGGTAGCTGAGCAACTGCAGCGGGATCACCGAAAGGATGGGACTGAGACACTCTGTCACCTCCGGGATGTAGATGACGTCATCAGCAATGCGCTCAAGATCGGTCCGTCCCTCCGTGGTGATCGCTATAACGGGACCTTTCCGCGCCTTGACCTCCTCAAGAGTACTCACGTTCTTATCATAGACGGAGTCCCGCGGCATGATAAAGACACTTGGCACTGCCTCACTGACGAGGGCGATGACCCCGTGCTTGAGCTCCGCTGCGGCATGACCACTGGCAAATATGTAAGAGATCTCCTTCATCTTCAGCGCTCCTTCAAGCGCCGTAGGATAGTTGAACTGACGTCCCAGAAAGAGCATTCCCTGGGCGTCGATGTACTTCAGGGCGATCTCCTTGATATAATCGGACTGTTCGAGGATTCTCTCTACTTTCGCCGGCAATTCGCGAATTTCCTTCAAGAGCCGCTGCCCGTAATCAACAGAGAGGTGTCGCATGCGTCCGAGAAGCAGGGCGAGAAGCGCAAGCACGGTGACCTGCGAGGTGAAGGATTTTGTCGCAGCCACCCCGATCTCGGGACCAGAGTGGAGATAACTGCCGCCATCCGATTCGCGGGCAATCGTCGACGCGACCGAGTTGACGATACCGAGAACGCGATACCCCTTGCGCTGCCCCTCCCGCATCGCTGCAAGCGTGTCGATGGTCTCCCCGCTCTGGCTGATGACAAACGCGAGCGTGTTTTTATCAAGGGGAGGATTCCGGTAACGAAACTCGCTCGCGATCTCGACTTCCGTCGGAATCCTCGCGAGATGCTCGATCATGTATTCCCCCACCATCGCCGCATGCGAAGCAGTGCCGCATCCACAGAGAACGATGCGCTCGATATCCCGCAATTCGCGCGGGGTCAATCCGAGCCCTCCGAGAATCGCCGAGGCCTGATCGTCGATCAGTCGACCACGGAAAGCATTCTGAATCGAAACCGGCTGCTCAAAAATCTCTTTGAGCATGTAGTGCGGGTATTTTCCCTTCTCCGCCTGTTCCGCAGTGAACTCGACTTCACTCACTTCGTAGGCAGCCTGATCACCGTTCACATTCTCAACTGTAAAATCCTGAGCGGTCATGAACACGAGGTCACGATCCTGAAGATAAATCGCGCTCGTGGTGTGGGAAACGATCGCACTGACATCCGATGCGAGAAAGTGTTCGCCTTTGCCGAGCCCGACCACCAGAGGACTGCCGAGACGGGCCCCCACTAGGAACTGGGG
>JAGNMT010000108.1:7133-9078 GCA_017991025.1 Verrucomicrobiales bacterium | reverse complement strand
ATCTTTCTCTACATGGATGGCGGCCCCTCTCAGGTCGACACCTTCGACTACAAACCGCTCCTCGAAAAATACCACGGCCGCGACCCGCGTGAGGTCATCGGGGAACTCGCACCCACCCAGTGCGACAATGTCGGAAAGGTCCTCAAAAGCCCCTGGGCATTCAAGCAGCGCGGTGAGAGCGGTGCCTGGGTGAGCGATCTTTTTCCGCATCTCGCCGATCCGGAGGTGATCGACGAACTTGCTTTTGTGAAGTCAATGACCTCGAAATTCTCCGAGCATACCTCGGCGAACTATTTCCTCCACGCCGGAAGCGGTCTTCAAGGCCGTCCGAGCATGGGGGCCTGGTTCGGTTATGGTCTCGGCACGATAAACCGGAATCTCCCCGGTTTTGTGGTCCTCAACGGAGGGCTCATTCCCCCGGGCGGGCTCGACTGCTTCGGATCCGGTTTTCTCCCTGCCGCCTATCAGGGGTCGATTTTTCTTCCGCGCGAGCAGCCCATCGCGAACATTCATCCACAGGAAACCAGACCGGAGTTGCAGACAAACAAGCTGCATCTCATCGACCAACTCGATCGAAGCACCTTCGCGGCGAGCGGATACGATCCCCAGATCGAGGGGGCAATTCAGAATTACGAAACCGCCTTCCGGATGCAAAGCTCCGTGCCGGACCTGATGGACCTGCGCGGCGAGCCGGAATCGGTGAAGAAGCTCTACGGACTCGACGCTGAATTTAAGAACACCCAGACCTTCGGGCTCCAGTGTCTGCTCGCAAGGCGCCTCGTCGAACGCGGGGTGCGCTTCATCGAACTCACCTGCCCGAACGGCAACGGGGACCGCTGGGATCAGCACGGCAACCTTTTCGATGGCCACACCAAGAACTGTCAGACCGTCGATCAGCCCATCGCCGCGTTGATCAAAGACCTCAAGCGAACCGGTCTGCTCGAGTCCACCCTCATCGTCTGGGCCGGAGAATTTGGCAGGACACCATTTGCCCAGGGAGCCGACGGTCGCGATCACAATCCCTTCGGCTTCACCGTCTGGATGGCCGGAGGCGGCGTCAAGGGGGGAGCGAGTGCTGGTGAGACCGACGAGTGGGGATACAAAGCCGTACAGGACCGCTTTGAAATGTATGACCTCCACGCCACGATGCTGCACCTCCTCGGGGTCGAGCATACGAAGAGCACCTTCCGCTTCAGCGGCCGCGACATGCGCCTGACCGATGTGCACGGCCACATCATTTCACAGATCGTCGCGTAAGCTGCGCCGCGAAAGAGGGAAAGACGGGAGGAAGCACCTCCACAAGGGTAACCGTGAAAAAGCTTCCGCCACCGATCTCAAAGAAGCGGTGACGGAAGACAAACCTTAATAGCAGCCGCAATGCTGTTTAGAACTTCAGCACCATGTCGAGAGTGAGGCGGCCCTCCATGAGTCCGGAATCTTCGTCAGTAAGGGGCATTTCCCAGGCAGCCCCGAAGTTGTAGGCTTTGCCGGGAGGCGTCACCCGAAAACCGGCAGCAGCCGTGACAAAATCGCGATTCAGCCCGGCATTAGCGGCACCCCAGTTCACGAGGTCGCCGGCTTCAAAAGCAACCACCCCGGGAAGCGCTCCGCCCAGTTGTGAATTAAAACGGCGCGCACCGTCTCCCGGATCAATCACATGAAACCAGTTGACCTCAACCAGAGGATGGAACCACTCCAGAAGCTCGTAGCTGATGTGGGCACTGGTGTAGAACATCGAACTTTCGGTATCCCCATCGACGGGGATTTTGAAACCAATCTGATTCGCAAACTGAAACGGACCAGCCAGCTTCAAGGTGGAGATAGAAGGAATGAAAACGCCGTCGCCCTCACCCTGCCAGACATCGCGGTTTCCCATCGGGATCTCGTAGAGAAGCTGGATATTCGAGGCAAGACCCTCCTCGGGCTTCAGCAACCAGGCATACTT
>JAGNMT010000108.1:0-7033 GCA_017991025.1 Verrucomicrobiales bacterium | reverse complement strand
TTCTAAGCAGGAGCCAGTTCGCCGGGAAAGTCCCCGCCGATTTCCTTCTCTTTTTCGACCGTGCGTTTTTTTGTCCCGCCCTCAATCGAAGGGAGGTCGGGAGGCGTCGGCTTGGAGGGAGGATTGGTGAGTTCGCCAGTCTCCATGATCTCGTGAATGTGCTTCGCATCGAGGGTCTCAAACTCGAGAAGACCCTTGGCGATAACATCGAGCTTCGCCCGATGCGCAAGGATCAACTCGGTGGCCTTCGCGTAGGCGTTATCGATAAGACGCTTCACTTCAGCATCGATCTTCTGGGCGGTCGCTTCCGAATAATTGCGGGGCGAGCCCATATCACGAGCAAGAAAGACGTGCTCCTGATGATCGCCATACTCCACCATACCGAGCTCCTCGCTCATGCCCCATTCGCACACCATCTTCCTGGCGATACTCGTGGCCTGCTTGATGTCCCCGCTCGCTCCGCTCGCGACATCTCCGAAAACAACTTCCTCCGCAACCCTACCGCCCATGATGACGACGAGCTGGTCAATCAGTTCACTCTTCCGCTGGGTGTACTTGTCCTGCAAAGGAAGCCACATCGTCGAGCCAAGCGAAGGACCACGCGGAATAATCGTGACCTTGTGAATGGGGTCGGTGTTTTCGAGAAGCACCAGAAGAATCGCGTGACCCGCCTCATGATAGGCGGTCTTCTCTTTGTCCTTCTCGGAAATGGCGAGACTGCGGCGCTCTTTCCCCCATCGCGTTTTATCACGGGCCTCTTCGAGCTCGGCAAGAGTGATCGCCTTCAGCCCTTTGCGGGCTGCGAGAAGAGCCGCTTCGTTGATCACGTTGGCCAACTCGGCTCCTGAATAGCCCGGGGTACCGCGGGCGACAACACCAAGATCAACACCCTCAGCAAGTTTGACTTTCCGGGCGTGAACTTTCAAAATCTCCTCACGACCATTCACGTCAGGGAGCCCGACGGTGATCTCGCGGTCAAATCGACCCGGGCGCAGCAGGGCGGGGTCGAGCACATCGGGCCGGTTCGTCGCGGCAATGATAATAACCCCCTCCTGGGTATCAAACCCGTCCATTTCGACGAGGAGAGCGTTCAAAGTCTGTTCGCGCTCGTCGTGCCCACCGCCGAGACCATGACCACGGTGGCGTCCCACGGCGTCGATCTCATCGATAAAAATAAGGCAGGGGGCATGCTTTCTCCCCTGCTCAAACATGTCGCGGACGCGGGAAGCGCCCACCCCGACGAACATTTCCACGAAGTCGGATCCACTGATCGAGAAGAAAGGCACGTCCGCCTCCCCGGCAATGGCGCGGGCAAGCAGGGTCTTTCCGGTACCGGGAGAACCAACCATAAGGACTCCTTTCGGAATACGCCCCCCAAGCCGCTGGAACTTCTTGGGATCACGAAGGTATTCGACGATTTCCCAGACTTCTTCTTTTGCCTCTTCGGCTCCGGCCACATCCTTAAAAGTGACCTTACCCTTATCCATCGTCATGAGCTTCGCCTTGCTCTTGCCGAAACTCATCGCGCCCTTGCCGGCCGCTTTGATCTGATGGCGAAAAAGAAAGTAGAGGAGAATAAGCAGGAAAAACACCGGCAGGTAAAAAGACATCATCATCATCCCGACGCTGTCGGAATCAGTCGGGAGATCCGATATTTGCAGATCCTTAGCTGCCAACATCGCCTTGAGATCGTCACCGACATATTCGAGGATCACCGGGACGGAAAACTCTTTGTACTTGGCACCCCCGTTTTCTTCGGGCTTTTCAACCTCATACCAGCCGGTCACATACTGTTTGGAACTGCCGTCCCGCTGAACCAGCCGGAGTAGTCGCGGGGGCTGGGCACTCGGATCGACATGGATCTTCCCGTTTTCGACAAGTTCTTTGAACTCGGCATAAGTCAATTTTTTGGAGGAGTCGGAAAAACTCTTCGACCAGATCGCGAGACCGAAAAGCCCCATCGCCACTGAAAGGAGGATGAGGCCCTTCCAGTTGAAGCTGTTATCGCCGCCGCCGGGGCGATTCTCGTTGTTCTTGGGTTCTTCGTCTTGCATTAAAATTCGTCGAGTTGTGGGTTCGGCTTTCGCCTTGTCTCTGAAGCTAGCACAAGGGATCACTCGGCGCAATCCACTCAAACTCGCCGTTAAGGTTGTGAGGGTAGACTACCGGGAGCGGGAAAAGTTCAACTTGCCCTCTCCCGACTTGCCAATTCAACAGAGCATTACGTCACCCTCGAGACTTCGGACACCTGAAGAACTCTCCCTAATGCGATGACATATTCGATTAGGAAATCTAATATAAAATATCATTGTGTGATTTAAATCCTAAAATAAGTTTTACTCATGATATTACCTTCCTCGACTCAAGGCATGCCATACGACGATGCTGCTGACGGAAAGGCGCTGGAGGAAATCGCTGAAGGGAACAGGGAGAGTTTTCATCAGCTCTACGAGCGCTACGCCGGACTCCTCTTCACGACGATTCAAAAGGTCCTCAATGATCGCGACGACAGCGACGAAGTCCTTCAGGAGGTCATGAATTCGCTCTGGCAAAAATCGCACCTCTATCATCCCGGACGGGGGCGTCCAGTCACCTGGCTAGCCTCGACGGCGAGGAATCGTGCCATTGACCGGCTGCGCTCGAAGAAGAGGCAAGCCCGTCTCAAGGAGGCCTTGAGCGTGGGGGCGGATCTAAATCAACGGGGAACCCGGCCGGTCTCCGGTCCGGAAGCGGCGATCCGTCGCGACGCCTGTAGCGCAGTCCGCTCAGCAGTGTTACAACTCACTGACATTCAACGGCAAGTCATCGAGAAAGTCTACTTCGAAGGACTGAGTCAGCAGGAAATCGCCGACCAGCTTGGAGAACCCCTCGGAACGGTCAAAGCCCGGATCCGGCGCGGCCTTGCTAAACTGCGGCAGACCGTCGAACCCGATTAACCGCCCTCAGGAGAGTCGAGACAGGATCTCAAGGTTGGCAGTCGGATCGAAAGAATCGAGGGCAGCCTTCTGCGCCACGATGAGTTCGCCGATGCCTTTTTTCCCGAGGGCCAGCATCTCAAGCATCTGAGCCTCGGTGAAAGTCGCCTCCTCACCGCTCCCCTGCACCTCAATGAGGTTCAAGTCCTCAGTCATCGCGTAATTAAAATCGACCGAGGCATCTTTGTCCTCGTGATAGTTGAGGTCGAGGCAGCATCCTCCGTCCCAGACTCCCGCGCTGACGGCGGCAGCCAGTTGCCGCATTGGGGAAGTGTTCATTTTTTTCGCCGCCACAAAACGCCGGAAAGCCATCTCCACCGCCACTGCCGCTCCGGTGATAGAGGCCGTGCGTGTCCCCCCATCCGCACGAAGAACGTCACAGTCTATCCACAAGGTCCTCTGTCCGAGCCCCTTCAAGTCGATCACGGCGCGCAAGCTGCGGCCGATGAGCCGCTGGATCTCAGAGCTGCGACCGTCCAGCTTGCCGCGACTGATGTCACGGGGTTTCCGCTGCAAAGTCGAATAGGGCAGCATGTTGTATTCGGCAGTGAGCCATCCGCCCTGAACTCCCTGAAATTTCATCCAGCTCGGGACCCCGGTTTCGAGCATGGCACTACAGATGACCTGTGTCTCGCCAAAGCTGACGAGCACGCTGCCATGGGCGAGGGGGGCAATGTCGAGCTGAAAACTCACCTCGCGCATTTGATCAGGGGTCCGTCTGTCGATTCGATTCATGTTTTAGGCAATGGTCTAAGAGAGGACCTTTTGCAAGCGTTCACATTCGCGGTTGCTTCCCGGGGCGATTTCGCGACCATACTTGCCCTCCCGATCTCCAGACCATGCGACAGACCAGAGAACAGCTCGAACAGTTCGTGGTGGACGTCATTCTTGACCGCCGCCAGGGGATTCGTGCGTCTCTGCTCCGGGTGCTCCTCGGGACCCTTTCCCACGTCTACGGGGGAGCGGTCAATGCGAGGCTTTCCCTCTACCGCAACCGTATTCTGCGGGAGCGCAGCCTCGGGTGCCTCGTCGTGAGCATCGGCAACCTCACCGTCGGCGGGACTGGCAAAACCCCGGTTGTCGAGAAATTCGCCCGTTCCCTTCAGGACGGCGGCCGCCGCGTCGCGATTCTCAGCCGCGGCTACAAATCAGTCAAACAGCCCTTCCTCAAACGTCTGGTCGGCAAGATTCAAGGCAAAAACGAAATCGATCCTCCTCGTGTCGTGAGCGACGGCAGATCCCTGCTCCTTGATTCAAAGACCGCCGGAGACGAGCCCTATATGCTGGCGGCCAATCTCCCCGACGTTCCCGTCATTGTGGATAAAGATCGGGTAAAAAGCGGCAAACACGCCATCAGTGAGTTGAATTGCGACACCCTCATTCTCGACGACGGGCTCCAGTATCTGAGGCTCAGACACCGGCTCGACATCGTCCTTGTGGATCGCTGGCAGCCCTTTGGAACGGAGCGTCTGCTTCCCCGCGGAACCCTCCGTGAACCGCCACGAAACCTGAAACGGGCCTCCTACATTTTTATCACGAAATGTAATGGTGAGCCTAACGATGAACTGATCGAACGCATCCGGAAGTACAACCGCACTGCCGAGATCATCGAATGCGAGCATCGCCCGCGCTATCTGCAGCACATCGAGACCCGATCAACACGGCCCCTCGACACGCTTCAGGGTGCCAAAGTCGGCACTGTGAGCGCGATCGCCGTTCCGGAAAGTTTCGAGGATGGCGTGCGAAAACTCGGGGCGTCAATTGAGGCGACCTGCCGCTTTATGGATCACCACCGTTTCACTGAACAGGAGATCATCACGTTCATTAACTGCTGCGTCGAGTCGGGCGTTGACATGATCGTCACGACGGAAAAAGATGCGGTTCGTTTCCCGAGACTCGGACGAATGGATGTGCCAGTCTACTTTTTGCGGGTGGAAATCGGCATCCTGAGCAACGAGGAAAGTTTTGAACAGTGCATCGCCCGGATCTGTCAACCCAGGGACGACAGTTCGCCGCGCCGGTTTTTTTGACCACTCACCGTGACCCATGACACCTCTCCTCGCCGCCTTCTTCGACTTCCTGAATTTCTTTTCCGGAGAAGCCGTTTACTCGGTCACGATCTGGACCGTGGTCATTTTGCTCCTTGTGGTGGGCTTTCTCGGGACTTTCCTGCCCGTCCTGCCGGGCACGACGCTGATTCTGGCGGGATCCCTCCTCTTCTATTTCACGATGGGCCGGGAGTCCTCCGGCCTCGCCTGGCAGGGGTTGGTCTTCATCGGGGTGCTTTACCTGCTCTCCATCCTCCTCGACTGGGTCAGCGGGGCGCTCGGGGCAAAATGGTTCGGCTCTAGCAAATGGGGCATCATCGGTGCGATCGTGGGCGGGATTATCGGACTCTTTTTCGGAATCCCCGGTCTCATCATTGGACCCATCGCCGGCGTTTTTGCCTTCGAGATCTTCTTTGCCAAAAAGGAAATCAAAGCGGCGTCAAACTCGACCTTCGGCACAGTCGTCGGGGGTATCGCGGGAATCATCGGCCGGGTTTTCCTCGCCCTCGGGATGGTAGGCTGGTTCGTCGGTGATGTCTTTGTGGTGAACTGAGGCTGGATGATCGAGGGGAAGATCATTCCGTCTCGTCGCGCTGCATTCTATAATTCACCCGCCGAGTCAGATTAAGAAATCCGATCCAGCAAATACCCGCGCAACTCCGCAATCGCAATCCGCTCCTGCTTCATCGAATCGCGCTCGCGTATCGTCACGGTGTCTTTCAATTCCTCTCCGTTTTCACCGATGGTGTCGAAGTCGATCGTAACACACCAGGGCGTGCCGACCTCATCCTGACGTCGATAGCGCCTGCCAATCGCGGCTGCCTCGTCGTAGAAGACGTTCATGAAGGGAGCGAGCAACTTCTGCACCTCGCGAGCTTTCGCGACGAGTTCGGGTTTGTTCTTCAGGAGCGGGAAAATACCGACCTTGATCGGCGCAATACGCGGGGAGAAGCGCATCACGACACGGGTCTCGTCCTTGCCCTTGTCGTCGGTCACGGTCTCCTCGTCGTAGGCTTCGCAGATGAGGGCGAGGACCGTGCGGTCGCAGCCCGCGCTCGGCTCGACGACGTGGGGGAGCAGTTTCTCCTTCGTCTCTTCGTCGAAATATTCCAGTGACTTGCCCGAGCCCTTTTGATGCACGCCAAGATCGTAGTCGGAGCGGTAGGCAATGCCCTCGAGTTCCTGAATGCCGAAGGGGAACTCGTACTCGATATCATAGGTCTTCTGCGAGTAAAAGGCGCGCTCGCCGTCGGGGATGTCGAGGACATGGAGGTGCTCGCGCGGGATGCCGATCTCCTCGTAGAACTTGAGACGCGCCTCAAGCCACTCGTCGGTGAGACGCAGGCCGTCCTCGGGCTTGCAGAAAAATTCGATCTCCATTTGCTCGAACTCCCGCGAGCGGAAGGTGAAGTTCCGCGGATTAATTTCGTTACGGAAACTCTTACCGATCTGGGCGATACCGAAAGGCAACTTCACCCGTGAGGTCTCGAGCACGTTTTTAAACTGCACGAAGATGGACTGGGCGGTCTCGGGGCGAAGATAGGCGATGCTGCTCTCGTCCGTGTCATCGGAAGAGGCACCCATCCGGGTCTGAAACATCAGATTAAACGCACGCGCCTCGGTCAGGAGCGAACCATTATCGGGATTAAACCTCGTCGTTTCCGTAACCGGCTCCGTCCGTTCGCCTGAAAGTTCGAGAGTCTTAGGCGAAATTTGTTTGTCCGCGAGAAACTGAGCGTAATATTGGCGCGCCGTTTTCCGGGCTTTATTTTCGTCCTCCCCTGCCGTGACGAGGACCGCATATTCACGCTCGACCGTCCAACCGGATTCCGCGTGAGAAGCTCCAGCGAACCAGTATGCAGAGCCGCTCTGAGGAACAATCTGGTCAGCCCGCAGTCTGGCCCGGCTTAGGAGACAGTCACACATCGGATCGGAAAAACCGCCAACATGACCCGAGGCCTTCAACACGTCCTGATGAGTCAAAATCGAGCCATCCAGGCCGACGATATC
>JAGNMT010000107.1 GCA_017991025.1 Verrucomicrobiales bacterium | reverse complement strand
TTTGCGTGCCGAGCTGAGTCCCGCGTGTTCGATAGCAAGGTGATTAATCGATTCGTAGGTTCCCGCGATCTCCGAAACTCTTGTATCATCGCCGTCATTGACGAGAATAACTTCAAAGTCGGGATAGGTCATTGCCACGAGCGAATCGAGACAGGGAACAAGGGTGGCGCTTCCCTTGTTAGTGCAGACAATCACGGAAACACGAGGTGTTTTCTCGAGGGTAAAAAAATCGGAAGGACGCTGCAATTGACTCCATGCGTCCCTGACCACCTCCAGGGCCGGCTTCTCGGTGTGGTCCCGTCGGGTCAATCCGAAGTCGTGCGACTCCAGCGTCTCACCGCTAATTTGCCGGAGGTCGCTCCAGGCGAAAAGAGTCGACCCGGCGACTCCGGCGGAACAGGCCTCGTCGAGATACCATCGAAGCATCTCGGCCTGGCCGCTCTCGTCTAATGCTCTAGAATCGGCACCGAACCTTGATATCAAAAGCGGCTTGTCTCCCGCCAGATTTTGTAGTCGAGCGAGGGAGGCCGCGACCGACTTCCTCGATTCCGCGTAGAGGTTGAACGCGGCGAAGTCCTGATTCTGAGGCAGGACGCTCTCGGTTCCCGGACCATTCGCATAGGCAAAGAGAGTTCCAGGGGCACCCTCGTGTCCCAGATCAATGAGTCGTTCCAATTGATCGATCACATGTCGTACCCCCATCCAGCGGACGAGCGAGACGTCGATCTCATTTGCCACGAAGTATCCCCCCACCGCAGGATGACCGCGAAAGCGCCCGATTGTTTCAAGAAGCAGTTGTTCCGCTTTTTCGATCACACCTTTCTCACTGACGAAATCGAGGTTCTGTTCCCAGGGTATCGCCATAAAAACCCTGAGCCCGACCTCGGCGCATTCGTGCATGAAGTCCAATGAGGGAATCTCATCGATTCGGATGGCGTTCGCCCCGAGTCTCTCGCGAATGCGCCGGAGCTCACTCCGCCCCTCATCCGGGAAGGCACCGGCGGGAAATGATCCGAAGGCGACGGCCTTGATCAGGCATACCTCTTCGCCGGCACGAAAATACTTGCCGCTAACCCTGAGCGGGTCATCAATCGTTGATACCGGGAAGCGGGGAGATGGCATGTTTGATAGTGGGAAAAGGAGTAGGGGGTGGAGTCAACAGGAGCAATCCGGAGAGCCAACCGGGTAAGAACGTCCAGTCAACAACGTTTGGCTTCCACTTTTCGTGGTTCACGCAGTATTTTTTTGTGTCCTGAGTCACCAATCTCCGTTTCCGGTCGACCGGGAGTAAGGCATCCCGTCCCCGGAATTGCTTGTCATAACCCCTCATTCGTGGTAATCCGCCTGTCTGTCTATTGAACCCCGAAATCCGATGATTAAAAAGCTCCTTCTCACCTTCGTGATCCTGCCACTGTTTACCTTCGCCGAAGAGCCCGGGAAATGGGTCGATCTTTTTAATGGCAAAAATCTCGATGGATGGGTGCAGCGGGGCGGAGTCGCGAAATACACGGTCGAGGGTGGTGTAATCGTCGGAACCACGGTCCCGAAGACCCCGAATTCCTTCCTCTGCACTGAACGCAACTACGCAAATTTCATTCTCGAAGTAGAGTTCAAAGTCGATCCGTCGCTGAACTGCGGTGTCCAAATCCGCTCGAACAGTCTTCCCGATTACAAAAACGGTCAGGTTCACGGTTATCAGGTTGAGATCGATCCCGCTGACCGAGGCTGGAGCGGAGGCATTTACGACGAAGGCCGGCGCGGCTGGCTTTATGATCTTTCCAAGAATCCCGCCGCTCGCTATGCCTTTAAACAGAATGAATGGAACCACTACCGTATCGAGGCAATCGGCGACCGGATCTGCTCCTTTATCAATGGTGTTCCTGCTGCGGATCTCACCGACGATATGACCGCGACAGGTTTCATTGCGCTCCAGGTTCACGGTATCGGGAATCGTGAAGAATCGATTCAAGTCTCGTATAGGCATGTCAGGATCCAAGATCTCGGCGAAAGCACGGCCTACCGAACTCCGGAAAACAAACCCTACACCCACGAAGGACCTCTCGTGAAAGAGGGTGCCCAGTTCCGTAAACTCGCCGGGGACTTCAAATTCACCGAAGGGCCGGCGCTCGCTCCTGACGGGAAGATCTATTTTTCCGACATCCCGAACGAGCGGATTCACCGCTACGATCCGTCGACTGGTCAAACGAGCGTGTTTCTTGAAAAGAGCGGCAAAGCCAACGGTCTGTTTTTTACACCGGCGGGGGCTCTTATTGCCTGCGAAGGTGGTTCACGCCGTATCACCCGCACTGATTTCGCCGGTAAAGTGACGGTGATTGCCGAAAAGTTTGAAGGAAAAAAGTTCAACAGTCCGAATGATGTCGTCGCTGACGGCATCGGGGGGGTCTATTTCTCTGATCCCCGCTATGGCAAAGGTGATGAACGCGAGATCGACGTCGAGGCAGTCTATTATCTCGACAAAGGGGGAAAACTGACGCAGGTCGCGGCGGATCTTGCAAAGCCCAACGGGGTAATCATGTCACCTGATGGAAGTCTTCTCTATATTGCCGACCCCGGCGCGGAGACGACTTTTGTCTACGATGTCAAAGGTCCCGGAAAGATTACCAACAAGCGCAAATTCGCCGCTGTCGGCAGTGATGGAATGACCGTGGACAAACTCGGAAACATCTACGTGACCTGGAAGGGCGAGATCATTGCGTTTTCACCCGGGGGAGAAGAAGTGCTCCGACTACCCGTTCCCGAAGGGCCTGCAAATTGTCTTCTCGTTGGCAAGACTCTCTACGCCACTGCGAGGACTGGATTTTACGCGATCGAGCTTGAAGTAGAGGGAGTGCGTTGAAGTTGGAGTGCAGCTTTTAGCCTGTGAGGACAGAGACGTGCTCAAGCCGGCAAAATCTGCACTCCAAACGGCGGGAATTACTCGTTTTTGGCTTTCTCGTCGAGGCGGCCTTTTTTGTACCAGAAGAGGAATTCCTCCTCATTCAGTTTCCCGTCTTTGTCTTTGTCTGACCGGTCAATCTCCTTCCGGATTTGCCGCCGACCGCTGGAGTTCTGCTTTCCTTCGAGCATGGATTCCATGTCCTTGTCGGAAATCATCGAATCACCGTCTTTATCATAGGCATTAAAGATGTCGCGCTCGTCTGAATTCATTTTTGCGCCGCCGGCAACAGGCTTGTCACCCTGTTTGGCCTTTTCTTTGTCGCCTTCACCAGCTTTGGGCTTGTCGCCATCACGTGCGCCTTCTTTGGGTTTGTCGCCATCTCGCGCACCTTCTTTGGGTTTGTCCCCATCACGTGCGCCTTCTTTGGGTTTGTCGCCATCTCGATCAGGATTGGCATTTTTTCCCTTTTCAGCAGCAGGCTTGTCGGCCTTCTCGTCTGCCGCGTTGGCCGGCGATACGGAAGAGGTGAAGGTGATGATGACTCCTGTCAAGGCAAGCAGGGCAACACCGATTTGGGGTAACAATGAGTAGGTAGGATTTTTCATGATTTGATGTAGTCGTTGTTTCATTTCGTTTTTTCGGGAAATGAAAGGGAGAAGCGCCGCTTGCGCGGCAGGCAGCCGGTTCGATTCGAGAGCCCGGATGAGGGCCGATCCATAGTCACGCCTGACTTCAAAAGATTCGCGGCTCAGGGCCGCATCGTCGCACAGGATCTCGCGTTCGTTGCGCAATTGCCGCCCGGCCAGCCATACGAGGGGGTTAAACCAGTGCAGAGACTGGATCAGAAAGAGGATCCAGTTCCATGCCAAATCGCTGCGTCGGATGTGTTCAGCCTCATGCCGCAGGATACCGAGGGTTTGTCCCGCCGTGTAGCGTTTTAGCATGTCAGCGGGGAGAATGAGGTGGGTCGCCTGGAAAAAGCCGAAAACACCGATCCCTCCACCCGAAGTGTGCTCAACCACCTTGATCAAGGGGTGAATTCCCGCCTCCCGGATCAGTGCCAGAAAAGCAGGATCGGAAACCGCCGGCCATTGCCGAATCTGCCGGTGGGCGCGGCGCTGACGAAGCAGACCGATCGAGATAATCCCGACCATGCCCGTCAGCCATATCATTGCAGAGCCAAGAGCGATGGTGTCTTGAGGGGAAGAGGGTGATGCGGATTCCTCGATCAGTGCACGGGCGACAATGCGCTCGGGGTTCCGCTTCACGTCGTTCAAATCCTGTTTTAATGGCATTGCCGCATGGCTGGACACCGGAATCGGTGGAAGAGCCCCGAAAAGGCTGAGACCGCTTTCCGGCGCAACGGGAAGGAGGAAGCGAATCCCCACGACGCTCCAGAGAACGACCCGAAGTTGTGGAGAGATGACTCGTTTGCCGAGAGCGAGTAGCAATCCGATCAGCAGTAAGAGCACGCTTGCTTCAATCGAGGTTCGCAGCACCCAGGTTCCGGCATCGATCAATCCTTCGTTAAAGTTCATGCTTATGGTTTTTTGGATGAGTCTTCCGTGTCCGTGCCCTCGACGATCCGCTTCAGGGCTTCAAGGTCTGCATTTGAATAATCACCCGACTCGACAAAACCGGCGAGGAAGGGGGCGAGCTTTCCATCGAAGACCCGGTCGAGAAAACTCCGGCTCGCTTCGAGTTCAGTGCTGCGTTCGTCGATGAGAGGATGATAGAGGTATTCTCTCCCCTGTTCCCGGTACCCGAGTGCTCCTTTCTTCACAAGGCGACCCAGCAGGGTGCGAACGGTTCGGGGGCTCCACGAGTTCTGGCCTGCGAGAGTCTCCACCACCTCGGTCGCGTTTGCTGTGCCCAGACTCCACATCGCCCTCATCACGGACCATTCAGCATCAGAGATTCTCGGCGGGGGAACTGGCATCAGTGGTCTCGTTTGGATTACAAGCGTAATACTCCAGGATTACATCTGTAATTCAAGCGCAATTTTCCAAATTTAAAAATTTGGACAGTCTGGTGAGAATTTCACTAGTAAACACCGACACACTGCAGGGTAAATCCCTTCAGGTACTTCGTCTCGGGCAGGGTCACGATCACGGGGTGATCGCGGCGTTGAGTATGCTGCCCGATGAGGCGAAGGCTCCTTTTTGCATCAACCGAGGCGTCAACGATCACGTCAAAAAACTCCTGCTCGCTGACGTGGTGACTGCAACAGTAGGTCGAGAGAATACCATCGGGATTGAGGAGTTTGAGCGCCCTGAGATGAATCTCTTTGTATCCTCGCATCGCCCCGGCGACGGCCTTGCGGCTCTTCGTAAATGAGGGCGGGTCGAGGATGATGAGATCAAATTTCCGCTCTGCCGTTTCAGCGTCTTTGAGGAAATCAAAGACGTTTGCCTCGAGTGCCTCTACGGCGATGTCATTGCGTGCGGCATTAGCGCTGGTCGCGGCGACCGCTCCTTCACTGATGTCGATCGCAAGAACCGAAGCCGCTCCCGCCTTCGCCGCGTGGAGTGCGAACCCGCCCTGATTACAAAAGCAGTCGAGGACCGTCTTTCCTGCCGCGTAGGAAGCGACAGTGGCGTAGTTGTCGAGCTGGTCCAGATAGATCCCGGTTTTTTGCCCTTCGAGCAGATCCACTTCCTGCGAGAGTCCGTTCACGCTGATGGTGATAGGACCATTCCAGATCCCGGCAAGGACACCGACGCTCGATTCGAGACCTTCGGCCTTTCGAATCGAGGAATCGTTTCGCTCGATGACGGTGATTTCGCCAAAGACGCCCTGCATCGCGGTGACGATGAGATCTTTTCGCTGGTCCATCGCGAGGGTGAGCGTCTGAAGGACAAAATGCTCGCCGTAGCGGTCCACGACCACGCCGGGGAGTCCGTCCGCCTCGCTCCAGACAAGACGATAGACCGGATCGGAGAAGCTCATCGTTTCCCGCAGGGCAAGAGCCCGGCGGAGGCGCCGGTCAAAAAAGTCGGCATCGAGATCCTGCTTGCGGCGGGAGATGCGGCGCGCCACGATTTGCGAGTCCGGATTATAAATCGCCGAGCCAAGCGGTCGATCGCGGAAATCTTTCAGCGAGATGACACTGCCGGGCTTGGGGTCGCCGAAAATCTTCTGCACCTCGCTGGAATAGACCCAGTCGTGGCCATGAAAGATTCGGGAACGGGGTTTGATAACAAGTCCAGCCATTGGCGAGCTTCGTTCATGAAAGCCCCCGCGTCAAAGCAGCCTCTTGAGACGTAAGGTTCTTGAAATAATGATTCAGGAACTGCATGGAGCGGAAACGAGTGGCGAGAGTACTGCTTTGTCACTACTTCGCGTACCCTGACGGAGTAAAATTCCGAACCTATTGTCTGGTCCCTGATGTTGATTCGATCTCCATTCTTTCTATTTATCCTTCTGCTTCTCGTTTCTTTTGATTTGAGAAAAGGGGGGGCAGTCGATTTGGAGCACCATCCGGGAAAGGTGATCTATCAAAAACTCTGTGTCGATTGCCACGGGAAACAAGGTGAGGGCGTCAAAGACAAGGCCGACGACCCGCTTCAAGGCAGTCGAACCGTGGAAGATCTCGCCGGTCGCATCGACCGGACGATGCCTGAGGATGAAGAGCATCTCTGCGTCGGTGAAGATGCCAAAAAGGTCGCCGCCTATATCTACGAGGCGTTTTACTCCGTTGAGGCCCGGGCCCGGAACACTCCCGCGCGGATCGATCTTTCCCGCCTTACCATTCCCCAGTACCGGAATTCGGTCGCCGATCTCGTTCTTTCCTTCCGCGGGGATGTCGGTGTGGGAGAAGAAAGAGGAATCAAAGGCTATTACTATGGTGATCGGGGTTTCAACGAGCGCAAAGAGTTTCGTGAGCAGAAAAAGTCCGACAAATATGATCGCGTCGATCAGGTGGTCCGATTCGATTACGGCGAAGGTGTGCCGAAGCACAACGAGGCAAAAGAGTTCACGCCGGAGAATTTCTCAATCCGATGGGAAGGCACGATTCTTCCGGAGGAAACCGGCGTTTACGAATTTGTCGTCCGCACCCGCAACGGCGCGACGCTCTGGGTCAATGAGAATCAGACCAATGAGGACTCGGGCGGAAAGCTGATCGACGCCTGGGTGGCGCCTGACAATAAGGTTCGCGAGGAGTCCGGCAGTCTTTTTCTGATCGGCGGTCGGCCCTACCCGATCCGCCTCGAATTCTTCACTTACAAGGAGAAGGAAGCCTTTATCGAGCTATTATGGAAAACCCCGCACGGCGTGCTCGAGACCATCCCGGAAAGAAGCCTCGCTCCGAATGGGAACAACGAGTCGCTCGTCATAGACGTTCCTTTCCCAGCCGATGACCGCAGTGTCGGCTACGAGCGCGGCACTGCCGTCTCAAAAGCCTGGTTCAACGCGGTCACGGCCGGTGCTACCGAAGCCTCCGATTATGTCGTTGTGCATCTAGACGACCTTGCCAGAACCAAAGCAGACAAGCCTGACCGGGTCGAGAAGATCAGGGAATTTGCGGTTAAGTTTGTGGAGCGGGCGTTTCGCCATCCTCTCAGCGAGGAGGAGCGTTCGCAGTTCGTCGAGGTCCACTTCAAGGGGACTTCCTCTCCGGAACAGGCGATCAAACGGATCACCCTTCTCACCCTGACCTCACCCCGCTTTCTCTACCCCGGAGTTACGGAGTCCGGAAAGCCCGACAAATGGGACATCGCCTCGCGCCTCGCCTTGACCCTTTGGGACTCCGTCCCGAATCAGCGCCTCCTTGATCGGACCCAAAAGGGCGAATTGGATAAACCGGAGAATCTCAGAAAGATCGTAAATGACATGGTCTGGGACTGGCGGACGCGGGCCAAAATGCGTGGCTTTTTCCATCACTGGCTGGAGCTCGAACGTGCCGACGAACTGGCTAAAGACAAGGATGTCTACCCAGAGTTCACCGACGCGGTCATGGCGGATCTTCGCGTTTCGCTGGGCCTTTCGGTGGATGAGGCGGTGTGGGGCAAGGATGCCGGTTACCGACAGCTCATGCTGGCCGATTATCTTTTCCTGAATGAGAGGCTCGGAAAATTTTACGGAGCGGATATCAAGGGCGACTTCCAGCGCGTCTCGCTTGATCCGAAGCAGCGTGCTGGCATTATTACGCATCCTTTTCTCCTTTCCTCACTCGCCTATCACAACAACACCTCACCGATTCACCGCGGGGTTTTCCTGACCCGGAACATTGTCGGGATGCCGCTCAAATCCCCACCGATGGCGAATGTGTTTAAGGACGGCAAATTTGATCCTTCCCTCACGATGCGTGAGAAAGTCACCGAGATGACCCGTTCCCAGGCTTGTATGGGCTGCCACGTGACGATCAATCCGCTGGGTTTCAGTCTCGAGAATTACGACGGCACCGGGCGCTGGCGCACCAAAGACAGGGATAAGCCGGTTAATCCGGCGAGTGACTTCAAAACGGAGAATGGTGACACCATCAAACTTACCGGAGCCCGTGATGTGGCCGAGTTCGCCGCCAACACACCGTCGGCCCACCGTACCTTCATCGAGCAGTTGTTTCATCATTTTGTGAAACAACCCGTTCGCGCCTATGGCAATGACGAAATGGAGATTCTCCGCGCCGGCTTTGAGAATAGCGGGTTCTCTATTTCGGAACTTATCAAACAAATCGCTCTGACGACGGTCGAAAAGGAAAAGAACCCGTCATTAAAAGTGTCCGCCAAGTGACTCCTCTCTGACATGACCCACACGCCTTACAATCGCCGCCAGTTTCTTCGCCAGCTTGGCGTGTCATCCGCCGCGCTTCCGTTTCTTTCCGGACTTCCCGGCTTGAATGCGGCAGAAGGAAAGAAAGGCCGGCGCCTCATTATCATGTTCTCCCCGAACGGGACGATCCCGGGGGAATTCTGGCCGGACGGTGAAGGGGGCGGCAAGCCGTTCAAGCGCATTCTCATGCCGCTTGAGCCTTTCAGGAATCAGGTCATGACGCTGCGGGGCGTGAACAACAAAATCGAGGGTGATGGCGACCGCCACATGCGCGGCATGAGCTGTCTCCTCACCGGGACCGAGCTCGTGCCCGGCAATATTCAGGGCGGATCCGACACCCCGGCAGGATGGGCCAGCGGCATCTCCATCGATCAGGAGATCAGAAATTTCCTCCAAAGTCGAGACGAGACCCGGACGCG
>JAGNMT010000106.1 GCA_017991025.1 Verrucomicrobiales bacterium | reverse complement strand
AGTGGATCGCCGGCGGTATCATTGAGAATGATTTCACTCCGGGAGTTTCCTACGAACCTCTCATGATCGAAAAGGACGAGCATGAGATCGGAATCATTCCCCTGATCTGTTTTGAAGACACCGTCCCGCGCCATACCCGGAAATTCATCCGGCCCGGGCCGCAGATCATGGTGAATGTCACCAACGACGGATGGTTTTATGACAGCGCCCAACCCGCCCAGCATTTTGACAATGCCCTCTTCCGCTGCATTGAACTACGCCGTCCCATGATCCGCGCCGCCAACACCGGCGTGAGCGGGTTCATTGACGAGCGGGGCAGCCTCTATGATCGAAAGGGATCCAGTCGACTTCCCCGCATCCTCCGCGACGAAGAGAGCGGTTCGACCTACATCCGGGGCAGCCTCCCTGCAACTCTGCAGGTCGATCTGAATCCGCCCGTCACTTTCTATGCCCGTTACGGCGATGCCTTTTCCGTCGGCATGGGAGCCATCGCCCTGGCGGTCGCCCTGAATTTCGGGCTCCGGAATCGCCAAAGGAGATTCTCCGGAAAATCGTCTTCGGCTTAATCACGGAGTAGACAGGGTCAAGTGATCGGATTAACCCTCTTGAGTCGTATATATTTTGCTGTTTCTTATCGCAAAACGACAACTTCCAACATCTCCTATGAAAAACTTCCTGATCATTCTCTCCGCCGCCCTGCTCCTGACTCCCTCCGCTCCGCTCCGTGCTGAAGATGCCGAAAGCATCAAGGTGAGCGAATTCACCTTCTCATTCGCCAAACCATGGGTCAGCAAGCCCGTTGCCAGTGCGATGCGGGCGGGCCAGTTTATCTACGATCACGAGGATGAAAAGCTGGCTGACGTGGAAATGGTCATCTATTTCTTCGGTCCCGGCCAGGGGGGCGGCATCCAGGCGAACATTGATCGCTGGATCGGGCAGTTTGAAGGTAAACCCGAGTCCAAGACCGAGGAAAAAGAAATGGGCGACAAGAAGGTCACCCTGCTCACCGCCAAAGGCACCTATCTGGAGTCGATGGGCGGCCCCTTCTCCGGAAATAAAACCGCGAAGCCCGATTACACGATGCTCGCCGCCATCCTCCCAAGCGAACAGGGCGACGTTTTCCTCAAACTGACCGGTGCCACCAAATCAGTCGAGGCGATGGGCGATGCGTTCATGAAGTTTACGGCAAGTCCGTTTGCGAAATGATCCCGCACGCGATCCTACCTCACTAGTTTACAGAGACGGGATCACCCTCCCGTCTCTTTTTGTTTCAACAATTGGATCATTTCGCGCATCGCCGGAGAAATCGCCTTGTTCCGGCGTCTTACAATACCCAGGGGACGCCAGACAAATTTCCCATTGATCGTGATCTGGACGAGCGTCCCCGATTTGACTTCGGACTGCACGCTTTCACTCGGAACGATGGAAATGGCATTTTCAATAATGACACCGCGCTTCACTGTCTCGATGTTGTCAAACTCAACGACCTCTTTCACCTGAATCCCCGCCTGGGTGAACATGTCGTCGATAGCCTTGCGAGTCGGGAGGTCAGGCTCGAAGGAGATAAAACGCTGCCCGGCTATGGCTTTCAGATCAAGCGACTCCCGCTTCGCGAGAGGATGATTCGGCGGACAAATGACGACAAGTTTGTCTTTCCAGGCCGGTTCAATCTCGACGCCCTTTCGCTCCTGCGGATAGGCAACGAGACCGAGGTCGGCGAGATTTTCGGAGACATCGGCGTAGACCTGATTCGACCTCCGGTAATGCACCTGAAGATCCACCTCGGGAAAGCGCGCACGAAAGTTCTCAAGATAAGGCGGCAACTCGTGAAAGCCGATGCTGTAAACGGTCGCAATCGTGAGCGGACCCGCGACAACGTCGCGCATCGTTCCGAGATCCTGTCCGATGCTGTAATAGGCCTTAAGAATACTCTGGGCCGCCTTGAGAAAGACCTCTCCTTCCGGCGTCACCGAAAAATTCCGCCGTCCCCGCTCCAGAAGAGTGACTTTGAAACGCTCTTCGAGCACCCGGATCTGTTGACTCACCGCGCTCTGACTAATGCCATTGCGCGCCGCCGCCTCGGAAAAGCTGGTGGTTTCCACAAGATCGCAAAAGACCTGAAAGGTTTCGATGTGCATTCGGCGAACGCAAGCGATACGCATGGCGACACCGATTGGCAAGGGGATGTCGCCTTTGGTTTGTTCACCTCACCCGATACTGATGGAATCACGGATCCGGCTGCACTCCCGGCTACTTCAGAGAAAAGCTGTCTTTGGGGGAACTCGCTATGACCCAGAGACCGTCCACACGATTCATGATGATTCCGGTCAGGAGTATCGGCTTCCCTTTGACCCAGGGTTGCCAGCCTGAGGTCTTATCAAACTTGCGATGAGCAGAAACCGAGAATCCGAAGGAGAGCCGACGATCAATGGAATCCTGCCTATCTGCCTCAGTGACGACGAGGCTGGTTGGCCCGGAAAGAATGAGCCCCTTGAATTCGTAGGGGATCGGGCTCGCCTCGCGGACGGACTGAGTGAACCAGGAATCCCCCTTCTTTAGAAAAAGAGAGCTCATCAGCTCATCGAGAACCTGGCGATGAGAAATGTCTTCGGGATCAAGGGGTGGTGCCGTTCTCCCCGGGTCGGCACCGAAAGATGAAATGACAGCCACCACGGTGAGAATAAGACCTTCGATTGCAACAGCACGGCAAACCGGGATGACTCGGAACAACGCTGCCATGGCATCATTCTATGTTCTTGAACCTATAGGATCAAGGCCGATTTGGCCTCGAACAGGCGCAACAAAAAGGCCATCCGGACTCCGGACGGCCTTTCGAAAATCTCGACCGAAACTCCAGCCCCCGCCTCAGTTACGGTTCATGAAAATGCGGAGAATGTACCAGAAGAGCAGGGCCACACTCGCAAAGAGCGAAAGCGCAGCCGAAACATACTGGTCGGTCCGATAGTGATGAATAACGTTCGAGGTATTGTAAAGAATCGAAATCGAGGCAAAAAGTGCCATGGCACCGGCGAAGAGCGTCCCCAGGTTGAAACCGAAAATCATTGAAACAATGATGATCCCCAGCGCCACAAACCCGCCGACCATCAGGAAACCACGGAGGAAGGAGAAATCCTTCCCGGTCGCGAAGGCGGCGAAAGTCAACCCGCCGAAGACGAAACCCGTCGTGACGCCGGCTTTCAAAATCACCTGCCCGTCGTTCGCATAAAACATCGCCATGTAAAGCAGAGGCATAAAAATCACCGCTTCGGCAACCACAAAAAGGATCAATCCCGCATACTGGGCGCCCTTCGATGCCTCGGAGGAAGCGAGCCGCTCGGCGAGGAAGGAAATCCCCATAAACGCCCCGAGAACGACCAGCCAGCCCATTCCACCGGTCATTTTCTGAATGAGTGCCGGAGCCCAGCTCTGACCAAGAAGGAACCATTCAACCCCGATAAACGCCAGGATCGCGAAGCCGAGATGGAGATACGTCCTGCGAATGAAAGCGGTGCGTTCAGCGGGCGCTGCGTCCGCGACGGTGTAAGGATTGGCGTAGCCGGTGTTGTTCATAATGAGTTCTGGAATAGGTGCAACGGTAGACTGATGGTGCGGGATTGGGCAATAGAGAAAGAGCCTGTTTCAGCTGAATTCACGCTGCCGGATGGACTCGTAAAGACAGACAGCAGCAGCATTGGATACGTTCAAACATTCGACATGGCCGAACATGGGAATACGGATGAGTGTATCGCAATTTTCTTTCGTGAGCCGCCGCATCCCCTCACCTTCGGCTCCGAGGACGATAGCGAGGGGACCGGTCAAATCACATTCGAATAGCTCACAATCGGCCTCATCGGCGGTCCCGACGACACGGATACCGCATTCCTCGCGGATTCGTTCGAGAAATCGGGCCATATTGCCAACCGAAACCACGGGAACATACATCGCTCCACCGCACGACACTCGAACGGCAGTCTCAGTCACCGGAGATGCCTTGTGTCGCGGAACGATCACAGCGAGAACGCCCGCTCCTTCGGCGGAGCGCAGGCAGGCACCGAGATTGTGAGGATCCTGAACCCCATCGAGAACGAGGAGGAGAGCATCCTCTCTCGCCGCGATCCGCTCAAAAAGGTCGTCTTCGGAAAGACGGGCCACTCCTGTCGAAGTACTCGAATGCACATTGGCACGGGCCTCGTGCGGACGGTTACCGGGGGGTTTGGGTCTTCGATTTCGAGACATAAATGAAATAGCTGATCACGCAAAAATCTCAGGCTGGCCGAGGCGGGAGTGAATTTCGTTGGCAGCATCTCCGTCAATTCCAAGTCCTTCGGCCAGGCGGCCGAAATACTCGGCTTCTTTCTTCGTATCGAGTTTGATAGCCATAAGCGAAAAGACATAGGCCTGCTCGGCCATGTCCTCGGGGATTCGGCTGACAAAGCCCTCCAGATCGAGAGGAGAAGAAAGTTGCTTTCTCAGATAGCTGACTTCGCTCTCATCGAGATCAGTGAGTTTACCCAGAATCGTGTTCCGCTCCTTCTCGTCGATCTTCCCATCACTCTTCGCGGCATTACACATCGCTTCGATGAGAATCGCGGCCTCTTCGTTAGCTGCCTGCGGGGGAGCCGACTGCTCGCCCTGCCCCACGAGGAGACCAAGGAGATCGCCGCCCCCTGCACCTGGTGAAGTGGCACCGAGGAGGGAGGAAAGCCCGCCTCCGCCGGATCCTCCGAGGAGAGAACCAAGTAGATCACCGACTCCCGATGACCCTTTCCCCTGCTTGTCGTCTCCTCCCAGAAATGCTCCGACAAGATCGCCGAGACCACCGCTGCTTTGCTTTTTTTGAGATGCAGGCCCGCCTCCCAAAAGTTCTCCCAGTCCGCCTAGTTTGCCGCTCCCGGCGGCACCGCTAAGAATCGAACCGATCATGTCGAGCCCGCTCCCCCCGCCTTTCCCGCCTTTTGCTCCTGCTGCCGCCGCGAGAATGGCTCCGAGGGCACCCAGACCACCGCTTCTGGAATTTTTGCCTCCTCCCAGAAGGGACGTGAGAATATCAACCGCACTGCCCCCTCCGAACCCCGTAGCGCCGCCGAGAAGATTGTCGAGGATATTGCCCCCGCGCGGAGAGCCCATGGCATTGTTACTGAGAAGACTTCCGAGAATCTTGACCGCGTCCATAACTTGATAAAGAGAATTAAATTCACCTGATTTCCGCGGCGATGATAGGGCCGCGAGCCCTCTGCGGCGAATCCTTTTTGCCGGTTCGGAGGCGAAAACCTCCGAGCCACTATGGTTCAACTGTCGTTCGACTGATTCGACCCCGGATCGCCAGGAAGAGTCCCGCGACAACAATGCCTGCCCCGACGACCTGCCAGGGAACGAGGACCTGCCCAAGTATTCCGACGCCGAGCACCGCTGTCGCGACGGGCTGGATGAGCAGAGTGACCGAGGCGAGACTCGCAGGGACGCCACCGAGACCATACGCAATAAGGCCCTGCCCGCAGAAATGGGAGATCACCCCGAGCCCAAGGAGAGGGAGCCACATCATCGCACTGCCCGGGAAAAAGGGAGCTTCGTGAAGCAGGGCGAGCGGGAGAAGGAGCACCGCCGCAAGGGCGCTTGCCCAGAACATAAGCACTGAGGCGGAATGCTGACGCCGATAATACTTCATCGACAATTGATAGGTCGCATAAAAAAGTGCGGTGAACAGAGCCAGAAAGTCGCCAAGAACGGGGTTGCCGTCCGTCGGTGGTTCACGTCGCGTCGAGCTGAGAAGTAGCACGACCATGCCTGCCCCGGCGATGAAGGTTCCCCAGAAAAATCCTTTCGTGATTCGCTCTTTCCAGAAGAACCAGGCAAAGAGCGTCACCCAGAGAATCGCGGTATTGGCAAGCAGGGTCGCATTGGCGACCGAAGTGTTTTCGAAGGACCAGTGCCAGGCCCAGAAATCCAGGGCAAATGCCAGTCCGGGCAACCAGAGCCAGGCATGGCCGAAGCCAAAATCTTTCCGGGTGGGAAGGATGCGTCGCCGTTGAAAAAGAAAGAGGAAACCCAGCGAGACCGCTCCAAAAAAGACCCTCCAGAAGGCGGCATCCCACATCCCTACGCCATTCTCCCCGCGAGTGCTCAGGACGGCAAATATCGGAGCAAAGGCGATAAAAAGAGCGCCGCCAATCACTGCAATAAGATGCCGCAGAGAGACTCGACCATCGTGATGAGATCTCATTGGGGATTCCCGTCGGAAAGATCAATGCCCCGATCAAGACACCAGCGCAAGGCGCCTCCGTGGCCGCGGGATGACGCGATCCGCATCCACCGCTGCGCTTCGGTGAAGGAGGCGGGAGTCCCAGTTCCTTCGCTGAGGCATCGCCCATAGTCGTACATCGCTCTTTCATCGCCCAACTCGGCAGCGGAGCGAAGATGAGTCACTGCCTGGGAGACATCGGCCTCGCAACCAACCCCGTTCATGAAATACAATCCCAACTGATAAATAGCGGAGGGTCTCCCCTTGCTGGCCGACATTTCCATCCATTTGAAGGCACCGGCAGGATCCCCCGCGGCCGCCTTAACCATCGCGAGGAGTTCCTGCCCCGCCGGATGGCCGCTGCTTGCCGCCATTTCAAGAATCGACAGCGCCTCGCTGCCAAGGGAGCCCCCCCCTTCCCCCTTCCACTGCGACACGGCATAACTGAACCGCGATTCGAGGTCTCCCTTCCTGGCTCCCTCCAGAAAATGCCCGGCAGCGGAGCCGGCCAACTCTGCTTTCGAAAGCGAAATAAGTCCGAGCGCACGATGAGCAGCTCCATTGCCTCTACCCGCCTCACCTTCCACCCAAGCTGTGATTTTTTCACGATTCGCTTCCAGATCGAAATCCTGAAGTAGCGGCAGCAGAGCGAGCGATTCGGGAGTGCCTGCGGCGACAAGAAGATCTTCGGTGGTGGAACGGGCCAACGCTGCCGGGTCACCCTCGACGAGGCGGAACTCGGGAAGGGGAAACGCCAATGGTTCACCTCGCTTGAAAACTCCCCTCGTAAAACTCCATCCCGAGAGCGAGTATCCAACCACCGAAGCCAGCACCACCCCGGTTACAGCAGCCCAGAGCCAGACCGACGAAAGGGCCCGCTTCACGGGGACCACGGGCGCAACTGTCTCAACTTCGTGATATCCTTCCGCTGTCGACTGAAGCGCTTCGATCTCCTCGACAACGGACACGGTCCCGTTGTCCGTGATGTCGATCTCCCCGTCATAGAGGGTGGCCTTCAGAACCTCCGCAAGGCTGGTATCATCTTCCCGGAGAGGCTCTTCGGGAACCGCGACCACGATATCGTTCTCCGGGGAAAGATCGAGTCGCACAAATGCCAGGAAAAGGTTCTCAACCATCTCCGAGGGCTCCTCACGTAACCGTATGCGGAAGTAATCAAAGAGCTCGCCAAAGGGCCCCTCAACCGCCGATTGAGTTTTCACTGCGTCACTCCAGCAAAACGAATTGCCTGTGAGACAGTAATAGAGGAGCGGAAGGGCGATCGCCGAGCGACGCACTGCTTCATACTGCTTCCCGGGGAGGCGGGAAAGTTGTCTCACTTTCGTGGGAAGGTTCACCCCGTCCTTCAGCGTCGCGAGCGTCTGATGCAACCGGAGTTTCAAGGGAAGACTGGACCAGGCTTCGGGCCCTTTCCTCTCGATCAGCCCGATCGATCCGCCGAGAGAGCGGGTTCCGGTCAACAAAAAAACATTCTCCGGAGGCAGCCACCAGACGGCACAGGCTCCCGCCTGTTTTTCGAGCCCGTCGAGGGCTGCATTGATCGCAGACGCGATCCGCTTGACAACCTCAGCGGAAAGTGGACCGGTCCCTGTTACAATGGCATTCAGGTCGACCCCTTCGACACGCTCCTCGCCTATCAAAGTGAGTGAGTCCCTATCCTCGACGTAATTCACGGAAAGTTGATTCATCATGCCCCGTCCCGGACGTCTCGTCGCGTCATGATGCTGATTCAACCAGCCCTCCCGCGGAATCGACCCTGGTCCCGGGATGAGCTGAATATTAGCGGCCGCTCCCCGCAAATGCGAAAGAATGGAATAGCGTTCGTCGTCCCTCGCGAAGTCGGCGTTGAGCACGTAATCCGCAGGACCTTCGTAGGAATTGGCAAGGTCATTCCGGATCCATTCGCGAACGGGCATCAGGGGAACCGCCACCGCGGATTCCCGCTCTTTCGCTCCAGCCGATCCCGCCTCCATCGCGGCTTTGAAGGCATCGTAAGTTTCTGCCGAACCCTCCTCAAGCGTCCGGAGGATGACCTCACGTGTCGATTCATCGAGTTCGTCAAAGTTTCTCGGAAGTGAGTCCCGGTGAAACGTGCGAATCGGGACCCCGGCGACGAGGGAGCAAAAAATCTGGGCAAAACTCCAATCCACTTTGTGTTCACGCACTTGCGCACCGGGTTTTGTCCAACCGTAAAACTCGGAGAAAACGGGAAAAATCCTTCCCTGCCGATTCATCACCACTTCAAAATTCAGAGTCGAAAACCGCTCCAGGGAAGGAGGCAGCCGGTCGAGTGATTCAAAACAGGTGAGAAGTTGCAGGATCCACTCCGACGCGACCGGAACAGGCACTCTGCCGGTCCGACCAAGATAGGTCGTGAGCGGCTCTCCGTCCTGCATTTCATCGGCATAAAACAGCTCTTCGGCATCGCGTCCCCAGGAAACAAGACGCGAGACATGATCGCTGCGAATCTCTGCAATCTGCTGAAGCTCCGCCTGAAAGGCCTCAAGTTTGTCCTTCCTGGCGGCCGCGCCTTCAAAAATGTGAAGCCTCGCAAGGCCCCATCGCTCGCAGTCGAGCACCAGTAGAATTCTCTCGTCCACTCCCTGCGAAGGAAGATTAATCACGTTCCCTCGCGCATCTCTGACAAAACGGTACTGGGCAAATTCGGAAATAGCGGGAATTTTCATCTCGAGGACAGGTTTCGACCGGAAGGGGAGGCGCGAGGGAAAGCGGACATTATAATATTTTTAATAAGCGGTTGAGGACCCGCTTAGAACGGTAGATGTTTGCAGGCGGGAAGTCATTCTCAAACCAAACTTATCATGTCGGAAAAACGGCACAGCA
>JAGNMT010000105.1 GCA_017991025.1 Verrucomicrobiales bacterium | reverse complement strand
CATCGGGATAGGTTGAAGATAGGGGAATTTTGTTTGGGATATTATCATTGTTAACAGACTTATGAAGGAGAAATCAAGCCATAAGGAGGTGGGGGGGGATAAGATTCCAAGAATCTACCCCGAGGCCCCGGGTATTCCGGCGGGCGAAGAGCTGGCTATAGATCCGGTTGGCGGCGATGAGATCGATCCTATCGACAGATGGTGGGATGACTTAAAGGTTCCGGACCGCAGTAAAGTGACGAATCGCCGGCTCGAAGAGTTGGATGCGGATGCACCGCCGCGCCGGAAAAAGCTGAGAACCGCGATAGCTGCCGAGTTGGAGGCAATTCCGAGTGTCTCAGAGAAAATAGAATCGCCGCAACAATCGGATGGGGACAAAGTGAGCGATGTTGAGGTGCCTCAAGGCAAGAAGACGGGCAATATCCCTCTCAAGGCGGCACTCGATTCTCCACAAAGCGAGGTGATTGAATCTGCGAAACCCGATTTGTCGGATCTTTTTGCAAACGAGGCTGCCGAAGCGGAAGGGAAAAAAGAGGCCGGGGCCGGGACTGACCCGGAAGCCGGAACGGTGAAAGCGAACCGGGAGCCGGAGGCAGAAGCGTCAGAAGACGCAGGCACAGGAAAACCGGAGGCTACTCTCGAAGCGCTCGACGACGTTAAGACGATCGTTAAAACATTAGACGAAGGCGCGTCTGAAAAGTTGCAAAAGCCAACAGAGGAGGCCGATATGGAAGTGGCCGATACGGCTGAAGCAATCGATAAATCAAAAAAGGACGACGCGTCGGCGAAGGTGAAAAAATCGGAGAAAATCGACGGGCCTGTAGACCCGGACGAAGTCGAAGCCGCTGACAAATCTTCGAACGCTCCCGAGCCTGGTGCGGCAGTTGCTAACGAGGTTCTCCAGCTTGGGGCGGGGCAAACGAAGAAGAAGACCGGGTGTTGGACGGTCTTTGCCACGCTTTTCTTTTTCGCCACCATCCTCCTGCTCGGCGGTGTGGTCATCGTCGCGGCTCTTGCCTGGTCTCAGTTGGGCAGCTTTGAGGAGAAGATCACCACCCTGGCGAATGAAAAGCTTGAAGAGAAGGGCATTTACCTCGACTACGGGGATTGGACTTACCAGTTCCCCCGCGGTCTTGTCTTTGATGAGGTGACGATCTTTGACGATGCCACGAAGCAGCGTCCGCTCATCAAAGCATCGAGCCTTGGTATTAATGTAGATATGTTAGGGCTTATCAAAGATCCCGGCCAGCTCAGTTCTGTTGAGGTTTCGCTGGAGAATTCGAAACTCGATCTTTTCGAAGCGGGTGAACTGGTCACCGGGATCTCCGGTATCGATGGCGAGATTCTAGCCAGTGCTGAACAGATCCGGGTCGACCGACTCTCGGCGGACCTCGGCGGGCTCAGGGTCGACACGAGGGGTGTGGTTACTTTGCCGAAGAAGGAAGTGACGCTTGCGGATAAAACAGACGCGGAGAAGGTAAAGCCCGCCCCTCTTGCCCTCGATTTCACCGTGTTCCGACAACTCTCGCCCTGGCTTGCGATCGAAAGCGCTGAGGGAAATGCGCCGGTTCTGAATCTCACCTTTGCGATGGACGCGGAGAAGCCTGACGCGGCGACTCTCGAAGGGAGTCTTTCGGGAAGGGAAGTGATCTGGCGCGGCATCCAATTCACCTCTCTCTCCGCCGCGTTCAACATCGTGCCCGAAACCGGGGAACTGAGTTTTCCCAGCTTTCAGGCGGGATACGGAACTGGCTTCATCGGCGGAAAAGTGTCCATCGATACCGGTTCGAAGATCCTCAAGATCGAGCAGCTTCAGTCGACTGTCGATGTGATCGCCCTCCTTTCCGCTTACGATGCGGGTCTCGCTGAATCGCTCAAATTGATCCGCTTTGTCGATGCGCCGACGATGCAGATCAGTGGGGAAGTGCCGATGGAAGACGCGACTCAGGCGGATCTCAGGATCAAGTATGAGCACCGCGAAGGTCTCGTTTACCTGATGGGTGATCGCGAGCTTCCGCTTCGTGATCTGAGGGGGAATTTTACTTTGAACGGAGGCTCGATCGAGACCAAGGATGCCGCTCTTGAGCTTTTCGGAGGTGGCGTTTTGATCAATGGTGCGACCCGCCTCACGGATGAATCCCGTCCTTTCAACGGGCTCATCGAAATCACGAGGATGCCTATGGATAAGGCGGCCGTATTCTTCGGCCAGGAAAAAGTGGGCATGTCAGGGTTGCTTTCGCTCGTCTTCCGGGGAGTCGGATACAAGGATGTCGCAAAGATTCGAGGCGGGGGATCGCTCCGGATTGATGAGGCATCGCTCCCTACTTTCCCCGTCCTGGGGCCGGTGCAAACGCTCGTGGGACAGGTTATTCCGGCTTTCGCCGCGAAGGAAAAAGGCTCGGTCACCGGGGCCTACATCATTGAATCGGGAGTCCTTCTCACAAGTGATCTCACGGTCGCCAATGGAGGGGCCAGGGTCGTCACCAACGGCAGTGTGAACCTTGCTTCGCAGGACACCAAGTTTACGGCAAAAGCCGTTCTCGACCCGGCTCTGGCCGCAGCGACCGGGTTGACGGATAAGGCGATCACAGTGGAAGGAAGCGGTCCTCTTGCCAGCCCCGTTTTGAAGATCACGAATTTTCCTATTGAGTTTGCTTCCTCGTCGCTTAGCCAGGTCCTCGGGACGACACCGAAGAGTTTAGGCTCGCTGAAAGAGATTCTCGGTGGCGAGGCCGACGCGGCAGGGGTGATCTCTGGCAAGATCGAAGAGGCTACCGGGATAAAAATCGATCCGGAAATCACCGATCTGTTCAAGAGTCTTCTCGGCGGTGAGAAGAAGCCCGTGACCCCGATGTTGCGGGCGCAGCCGCAATAGACCTGAGAGGGTCAGGTCACTGGCCTGACCCTATTGGGTGTGCGGCTTTCGAAGCGGCAGGTCGTTCCCCATTCCCCGTTCCCCGCGCAGGAGTCTTCCGCCCTCGCCGGTGAGCCAGAGGTAATGATCCGGGGGCAACCCCTCGTAGGTGAGAAAGGGATTCGGCCCCACCGGCACTTCGTTCGTGCATTTAAAAATCGCGGTGCCTTCATCGACTTCATCAAACATCGCGACATAGACCATCGTGGCTCCGGCGGCTTTCGCGGCGGTGAACTGGGACCAGAGAAACGACCCGCCGAGTCGGGGAATCTGCCCGACGGGTGCCTCGGGATTGAGATTGTGCCGGCTGAAGCCGGGAAAAAGGACGGGCAGATATTCGAGTTTTTCCTCCGCGCACCAGGCGAGATCAGGCGTCCAGGATTTCTCCGCGTGGCGGGCCGCTTCCTTCGGGTTGCGATAGCGTCCGACTGTCCAGGGGCTCAAGATGTCGGCGAGTTTCAGCACCTCGTGCAGGGCGGGATCGGGTGTGGCATCGCGATCAAGCTCGCGCCACCCCGTGGGGATACCGAGCATCACCGAACAATCGTCCGCCTTGAGAAATTCGACGAGGGCGCGGCATTCGGTCAGGGTGTATTTCCGGTCATCGTTGAAGCCGATGCCCCACACCGCGACGAGTGGCTTTCCACGATGGTGAAGATAGGCGGGGTCCTGACCGATCTTCATTTTTTCGCGCAGCATTTTCCAGTCTCCGATGACAGAGGTGACTCCGCCGGCAGGCAGGCCGCTGAGGTCGTACATCACGGCGTAGGCACGGCCCTCGAGATTGGCTCCGTCGCGGCAGTTCGCGAGAACGACGTCCTTGTGATGGCGGGTCTTTGCATTCTTGAGGCCGTTCGCAAAACGCTGGACAAAGGCTCCGTCGATGCCGTACTCGCGCATCCAGCGGAAATGACGCAGCACGGTCTCGCGGTGATGGGAACTGAAGATTTCGGCGACGTTACCGTTCGGGAGTTTGAATCCCGTCGCAAAACGTTCTCCCGGCGTGGCCTCGCTCATGTCAGGCCAGAGATCGACCGTGACATTGCCCGGACCGAAGAGGGTTTTACGGTCACGGGCCCAATGGGTCCAGCCGAGGTCGGCACCGTCGCCTTCGCAGTTGAACCAGCCCTGGTATCCCGTCATGACCTTGCCCGTGAGCGTCGTGGTATCGACGCCGGGGTTGCTTGGTCCGGTGTAGGGCAGGCGCGGGTTGGCGGGCTCTACGGCGGTCAATGAAAGGGCCGGGAAAACGGCAAACAGAAAAAGCAATCGCCGCTTCATACCACGGTTTGCTCGACCTCGAGCAGCTTGAGCACTGCGGGCGGCGGGCCGTCGAAGGTCGCGGAGGTGAGGTTGCCGACAAAGCCGATCGCCTTCCATCCTTCCTGGGTGCAGTAGTAGCCGCCGGCGGCGAGGCCGCGGAATTTCAAAAAGAAGCGGGCCGCTGCTTTAAACTCGGGCGTGGCTTTGTCAGGATCGCAGATATCATCGCAGATCGTGTGCTGCTGAGTCTCGTCGAGATCGGCGAAGGATTTGTTGAAGCGTTTCATCGATTCTTTCTCCAGCCATTCGAGGCCCTGCAGAATGACAGGCCGGTCGGCGACTTGGTCGGGGTAGGGAGCGCTCACCCATTCGTCGAGAAACTCGGGAACACCCACTGCGCTGGCGGCGGGCCCGAGATCATCGGCGGGGAGAATGACATCGCAGAGCGCGGTGACAGTGCGGCGTTGTGGCTCGGTGAGGATGAGCGGCCAGACCTCGCCGGGGGTGTAAATTTTCGCAAGGACTGGATCGGTGCCGTAGCCTGTTGCGGCGACCGCGTCGCCCTCGGCTCCGAAGGAGAAAGAAGGGAGGCCGGCGGCCCCGGTCGCGGCACTGGCCGCAGCGAACATCTGGATGACCTGACGGCGCGAGAGACGCTGATGAGGGAGAGGGGAGGAATGCGGATTCATGGTCGTATACTGGATTAGAGGTTTCCTTTCCGTGATTCTTCGATGAGTTGATCAGCCGCACGCCAGGCGAGTGCCATGATCGTGAGCGTCGGGTTTTTGTCCGCGTTGCTGGCAAAGGGGGAGCCGTCGCAGACCAGGAGGTTTTTCACATCCCAGGTCTGGTTCCATCGATTGCAGACAGACGTTTTGGCGTCCTCGCCCATGATCGCTCCGCCGACCTCGTGAATGATTTTACCGCCGGGGGCGATGTAGTCAGTCGGGGCTTCTGTCTTGTCGACCCGCACCGTGCCGCCCATGGTCTCGATGAGCTCGGAAAAGGTCTTTCGTGCATGGGTGACCTGGTTGATCTCGTGCTCGCTCCATTTCCAGTGCCATCGCATCACGGGGATGCCCCACCTGTCTTTGACCTCGGGATCGAGTTCGCAAAAGCTGCCCTCATTGGGGATCATCTCGCCACGACAGGAGTAACCGACGATCGACCCGTAGTAGCGACGCATTTCCTCCTTGTATTTTTTGCCGTAGCTCCCGGGCGTGAGATCCTCCGGCACAGGATTGGCGCCCATCGGCATGGAGCGCGAACCGCCCAGCTCGATGTGGTAACCGCGCGGGAAGTTCAGCTTGCCGGCTGCCTGATCCTGATAGCCCCACCAGGGCGCGTAAAAATGGGAGCCTCCGGCACCTTCCTCATTGTGCGGTGGTACGTTCTCCAGCATCGGGACATGACCGCCAACGCTCGTGCCGACGGTGTCCATGATGTAGCGACCGATGAGACCGCTGCTGTTGGCGACGCCCTTGCCGGCGTTCGAATTCAAAAGAATACGCACGGTCTCACCACTGCTCGCTGCAAGGACGACGGCTTTTGCTTTGATGCGTTCCTCCTTGCCGGTGGTTTTATCGATATAGAGGACGCCGGTCGCCTTGCCCTCGGGAGAAACAATCACTTCGCGGGCGTGCGCATTCGCGATGATGTCGAGATTGCCCGTTGCCAGTGCCGGCGGCAAATGCACGGTCGTGGACTGGTAGTTCGCACTGATGGAGCAGCCGCGTCCGCAGTCTGTCGCCCAGAAGCAGGGCGCCCGGCGTGCCATGGATTCGGCGACGATTTTCTGCGCCCACTCGTTGCCGGGATGCAGCTTCTTAGGGATGTTGATCGAGTCGAGTGGTTTTGTCAGGACGGCCCGGTGAATGGGCATGAAGGGGATGCCGATCTTCTTTCCATGCTTCTGCGCAACGAGTTCGGCGAGGCGGCCCTTCGGCGGGGGAAGCAGCACCCCCTCGGGTGAGTCGGGCGTATTCTCCATGCCGGAGTTGGTGCCGTAGACGCCGATGAGCATTTCCACCTTCGTGTAATAGGGGTCGATTTCCTCGTAGCTCACCGGCCAGTCAAATCCTAGACCGTCACGGGAGCGGGGTTTAAAATCGTAGGGTCCGTTGCGCAGCGAGATGCGGCCCCAGTGATTCGTTCGTCCACCCATCATGCGCGCGCGCCACCACCAGAACTGATCCTCCTTTTTGTCCGAGGCCTGGGTGTAGGGTTCGCCCGGCACGTCCCAGCCGCCATCGATTGTCGCATCGTAAAATCCAAAGTCCTTGTCCGGTGTCTTGCTGCCGCCGAGCGGGGCGTGCTCCCCGGTCATGAACATGGGCGTCTCGGTCACCGGATTGTAATCCCGCCCTGCTTCGAGCATTACACACTTGATGCCGGCGAGGGTTAGGGTGTAGGCCATCTGGCCTCCGCCCGCGCCGGAGCCAATGATCGCGACGTCGTATTCGGTCTGGGCGGCAGAGGGGGTGATGACAGGCATGATAGGGCAGGAAATTAAGGAGAAGAGGAAAAGGCGACCGCCTTGGTGGGGCCGATACTATCGAAAGCGCGCTGCGGAGACAATTTCAAAATTTCAGGGCTTCCCTTCAACGCATTCTAATGGGGCTCCGGCTTCATTGCCGCTCCTGAGTTAAAAGCGCCTTTTGGAATTCCTCCTCCAAGAGGTAGTTCAACTCCCCGCCCGCTGTGACCACAAAGCGGAGTCTATCGCTCGGGCGCGGGGAGGCAAGCAAAATGAGGTCATTTGGAACGTCGGTCGTCAGCCCACTTCCGAAATAGAGCCATGGCTCGGGGGTGGCACTTTGACTCTCTCTGAAAAATAGCAGGCGCGAGATGTCACTCTCATGTCCCTTCGGTCCGAATATCCAGGCGACCAGGTCGGGAAGATCATCGGGGAACTTGCCTTCGTGTGCTTTCGCGAAGTCGGATAATTGGTACGCCGCATCGCGAGCGTCCCGCATGGGGTTGAACTTCATAAAACCATATTCCAGCATCGGCTCGCCCTTCAGCCATGCGATCTGGTGAGCCAGCCCTGCAACCGATAGCGCGGACGCCGACATGGCCAGCATCGTGCCGGTGATCGCGGCGCTCCATCGCCATCGCCAGGGTCGTCCGTCGGGCGAGATCACTCGCCGCCACCCGCGTGCGAACCAATGCAGTCCTCCTGTGGCAAGGCCAATGCCGACGACACCAGTGAAAATCCGTGCGAGACTGAAAGTCACTTCACCGAGGTTTATTCGCAAAAAGTCGAGCCAGCCGAAGGCAAGGCGAAGAGGCACTTCAATCATTGTGGTCGGGTTGATGAAAAATGCGAACAGGAGAAATAAGTGCACAACGATGGCACCGCAGAACACCGCGCTTTCCGCCTTGCGCCGGACGGGCGGCATTGACTCGGGCGTAACTTCCATCACTTGGGAATCATTGACTTGCCTTCATCGACCAGTCGTGTCGCCAACCCGGCAGCGGTCAGCTTGATAATCTCCCCGTCCTCCTGCAACGCGAATCGAACCGGTCCGTAAGAGTCCGGCTCGAACACGACGATGAAGGAACCATCGCCGGGTCGTCCTCCGGGGACATACCCGTACGGATCCCCCTGAGGATGCGCTCCCTTCCATGCATTTTCAGGAATGGCCCTGTCCAGTCGATTGGTCGGCAGGGCTCCATCGTGGGTGGTGGCATATAGCCACAACTGATCACGCAGCTGCTCAAGCGAGCTTCGCCGCGCGGCCTCGAGCCACGGTTTGGGATCACGTTCCGGTGTGGAGAGGCGATGGGTTGAGCCGGTGCGAACCCAGGCACCCGGAGTCATTAGCTCACGGGCTCCCGCAATGAGGCTGAGGGCCACGTAGACAAACAATCCCGAAACCACCAGCGCGGCGAGGGCGCGAAAATAGCTTAGGCGGGGCATCCAGGCAAAATCCCGGGCGAGCAGGTTCCACGCCCACTGGAGAATCAAGGCGCTGAGAGCAAAACCGACGAGGAACAGAGAAATCGCGTCCAGCCGTGCTTCCGCCACCTCAGTCAGTGAAAAACTCGGCATACCCGCCAGTGCCGGACGAGGGCTGATGATGAGGGAAGCGAAGACCAGCGTTTTGCGAATCGGGGACACGCCACTGTCATATCAAATGGCAATGTCATCAACAAGCGCAACTTTACTCCAGCGCCCGCCCTTTGGTCTCCGGCGCGAACCAGATCAGGATCATGCCGACGAAATAGATCCCGCAAAGGGCGGAATACGCATTTGCCGAAGTGCCGAAGGCGTGGACGAGGTTCGCGATCTGGAGACCTCCGATGGCCGCGACGATGCGCCCCACGTTGAAACAGAAACCCTGTCCGGTTGCACGAACCGAGGTGGGGAAAAGCTCGGGAAGATAGAGCGGGAAAAAGCCGTAGAAGCTCGCGGTGATGCCGCCCATGAGAAAGGCGGTGGAGAAAAACCAGAGATTGATGACGGCGTTGGTCTGATAAAAGAGTAGTGCGGCTGCGAGGGCGGCGACACACATGACCAGATAGGTGATGCGGCGGTTCAGCATGTTGGCAACGAAGGGGGCGAAGAAGGCGAATAGCATTGCCCCGAGCGAGGTCGCGATCTGGGTCCACTGGGCGACGTTGGTGTAGCCATTGGCATCGAGATCGGCAGAGGTGGACCATTTGGCCGATTGCTGGGCCGCACCCCAGGTGCCGAGGAGGGCGATCCCTGCGAGGCTTGCCCCGAGGATCAGGTTCTTGCGAATGTGAGTCTGGCTTACGGCGCTCATTGAACCGGCAACTCCGGCGCGGACGAGGTAACGCCGCACGGGAAGGAGAAAACCCCACACGACGACGACGAATCCGATCACGGTGATGACGGCGGCAAGAGGCGTGGTGACTCCGGCCTCGATTCCCATGGGAGACCAGCACCAGATGATGCCCAGCGCGACGAGGGATCCGATGAAG
>JAGNMT010000104.1 GCA_017991025.1 Verrucomicrobiales bacterium | reverse complement strand
ACCCAGGCGAAAATGGCCTGGCGCTGAGCCAGTGAAAGTGCCTGCCAGGAGGGCAGGTCAATCAAGAAGGCATCTATTCCCGTGTAGCCTTTCCAATCGGTCGGGAGGTAGGAGGCCTCGATGGATTTTGCAAAGGAGACGTTTGCGGAGTTCTCTTTTTTGAGAAGATCATCGAGACGGGCCAGGCTCCGCCGGGCAAGCGGTTCGCTCATAACGAGAGCGGGGAAATCCTGATTGGTCTGGTCGCCTTCGTTGCGCACCTCGGACGGTAGTCCCGGCGAACTGACGGAAATCTTCAGATTGCGGTAGTCGTAGGCGAGGAAGGACGGTGCAAATTGAAATGCCACCTCCCGCTGCACTTCGGAGCCGTTTTCCACGGAGATGCGGTAGTTGGAAGCGGTCGAAAGAGCGCGGCCCGGATTCCCCTCGCGCAACTCGACATTCCAGGTCCGGTCCGCTCCGGTGTTGTTGCGAATCGTGATCCGGTAGGGCAGGGAACCCTGCCGCGCCGCCTTGCCGAAAAGGCTCTCGACGAGAACAAAGGTATCCCCGGCCGAGGGATACTTTTGACGGAGGAGTTCCTCCTGGCTCCATGCCCGGTGCAATCCGGAGATCAGGAGCAGCGATAAAAGTAAAAGGGGGGTCCTGAACGGTGACATGGAAGAAAATCTAACAGGAGCAAGACGGGAATTCTGGCAGGCGTCTTTCAGGAATCTTTTATCGTGGAAGGAAGATCGAGCGCCTGCCGGGGAACTTCGGCGAGGAGATTCTCGACCACTTCCCGATTCGTGCGGCCTTCGATGCGTGCTTCGTATTGAAGAATGATGCGATGCTGCAGCACGGGAACGGCGACGGCGGCGACGTCTTCGAAGCTCGCGTTGATCCGGCCGTTGATGAGTGCCCTCGCTTTCGCAGCCGAGGCGAGGCCGAGGGCCGCCCGCGGGCTTGCGCCGAATTTGATGGCGACGGCACTTTTCGATTGTCCGGAATGGGTGGCATCGACGAGTCGGGCGATGTAGTTCGCGACCACTTCAGGAAGATAGATCTCTCTTACTGCCGCCGTTACTGATGCCAGTTCCTCCCGGGAGAGAACCCGTTCGACGGAGGGTTCGACGCCGATCTCGCGGTTGAGGACGATTTTCTCGAGGGTGGCCACGGTGTTACGGTGGACCTCGAGTTTAAAGAGAAAACGGTCAAGTTGCGCCTCGGGCAGCGGGTAGGTTCCTTCGAGTTCGATCGGGTTCTGAGTGGCGAGAACAAAAAATGGCGCAGGGAGCGGGTGGGTTGTGCCGAGGACGGTGACGCGCTGCTCCTGCATCGCCTCGAGCAGGGCGGACTGGGTTTTGGGCGACGCACGGTTGATTTCGTCAGCGAGAACGAGGTTGGCGAATAGAGGTCCCTTTTGAAAAACAAACTCTCTGCCATTTGCCGTTTCCTGGAGGACGGGGTTGCCGGTAATGTCGCCGGGGAGCAGGTCGGGAGTGAACTGAATGCGCTTGTTATCGAGCTCGAGCGTCTTGGCGAGTGCTTTGACCAGTTCTGTCTTGCCCAGCCCCGGCAATCCCTCAAGCAGGATGTGGCCCCGGGCGAGCAGGCCCGTCACGACCAGCTCGACCAGAGCCTCCTGGCCATAAATGGCTTCATTGAGTGCAATAAGCAGATTTTTAATCTTGCCGGAATGGGCGGAAACGTCGGATTCCTCGAGAGACATGGCGCATTCAACGTGAAAATCGGGCGCATTGCCAAGAGAATTCAGTAGGTTTCTCCGTTTTATGAAGAAAATATCAGTAAACTTGCGTTTGATTTTTCCCGATTAGAAAGTATCAAGTTCCCTCTCTGCCGGAATCCGGCAGTGAAACCCCGTATTACGGGCACTTTAAACGGAAAAAGGGAAATGGTTAAAATCAGACTGAGACGTGAAGGAACGAAGGATCGCCCTTTCTACCGCATCATCGTGGCCGACGGTCGCGCAAGACGGGAAGGGGCTTTCATCGAGCAACTGGGGACTTATGATCCACTTGTGGACAAAGCGAATTTCAATATCGACCTCGCAAAGGCCGATGCGTGGATCGGAAAAGGCGCGCAGCCTTCCGAAACGGTTCGCAGTTTGATTAAGAAAGCTCGTCAGGCCTCCGCCTGATCGATTTGATTAATTCAGATTTCAAGACAAAGGGATGCCGTGAGGCGATCCCTTTTTTTGTTTTCCGTGATGGCTCCGGTTTCTCGACCGGAATCTTTCGGTATACGGATTTTTTTGTTGCAGATGCTTACCCTCCTCCTTCATTCTCGGCTCCATGCAGATGATACCGACACCCCCGCGATTTTCATTCTTGATTCCACTCTCCATTCTGGGGCTCCTCCTGTTTTCCGTGGGGAGAGCCGGGTCCGACGAAGCGAAGGAGCGTTCCCGGGCCGGAGTAAAGGAACTGGCAAAGGCGCGTGAAAGTTTGCACGAGGCTCAGCTCGAACTCGCAGCAAAAGCCGAGCGTATCGCCGAATTGGAAGCACAGTTGAAGGAGGCAGGTCGACGCAAGGAGCCGGAAACCGCCAAATCGAAACCGGAAGCCAAATCGGAAGCCAAGCCGGTGAGCACTCCTCCGCGTGAAAAGGCGCGCGTTAAGGAGACGCCTAAGCCGGCGAACAGGCCCGCTCCGGTCTCGCCCTCCTTCACCGTTCAGTACGAGCGCAACACCGCCGTCAACTATCCGGGGCGCGATGCGGCGCTGAAGTGGGTCCGCGACCGAATCAAGAGCAAGGATTCGCCAGCAGGCTTCCATATCGTCGGTTGGGCGAATGAAAGTCAGTACGCCGATGTGAATGAGGAGATCGCGAAAAACCGCGCCCGCTACCTTGCCGATTTTCTGAAGATCAACGGAATACCCGGGAAACTCATCCTCTCGGTTTCCGGAAAGCGCTCAAAGCCTGACGACAAGAACGGTCGACGCAGTGAAATCTCAACGGTCGGGGAGAAGAAAGGGTCGAATTGACCCGGCGGCAGGCTATCTGGAATGGGCTGCCCATCCTCAAAGTAGTTGACCGCCCGGTAAAGATAGGTTGAAGTCCCGCCTGTAGAGCTTTTTTGATTCTCAATGTCCAATCCTACTTCAAACACATCGAGGCCTGTTTCCATTATTACCGGCGGAGCAGGCTTTTTAGGCTCTCATTTGGGTGACCGGCTCCTCGCGGAAGGCCATCGTGTCGTCGCCATCGATAATCTTCTCACCGGATCGCTCGACAACATCGCGCATCAGGAGGGGAACCCTGACTTCGAGTTTATTCATCATGATGTCACCCGGTTTATCTCGTACGAGGGCCCGGTCGATTACATCTTCCATTTCGCTTCTCCGGCGAGTCCTTTTGATTATTTAGAACTCCCCATCCAGACCCTCAAGGTAGGCTCCCTCGGAACCCATAACGCACTTGGTCTCGCCAAGGAAAAGAAGGCGGTTTTTCTCCTCGCGTCCACCTCAGAGGTCTATGGCGATCCGCTTGTCCATCCTCAAACCGAGGACTACTGGGGCAATGTGAACCCGATCGGTCCGCGGGGCGTTTATGACGAAGCGAAGCGTTTCGCGGAAGCGATCACGATGGCCTATCACCGCACCCATGGGGTCGATACGAAGATCGTGCGTATTTTCAATACCTACGGACCGAGGATGCGGTTGCGGGATGGTCGCGTTGTTCCAGCGTTTATCGGACAGGCTCTTGAGGGCACTCCGATCACGGTATTCGGGGACGGAAGTCAGACCCGGAGTTTTTGTTATGTAAGTGATCTCGTAGACGGAATTTTTCGACTCTCACAAAGCAACAGTGAGGGGCCTATCAACATCGGGAACCCCCGTGAAATGACGATTCTTCAATTTGCTGAAAAGATTCTTCAGCTGATAGAGACTGAATCCCGCATCGTGCACGAGCCGCTTCCGGTCGATGACCCGAAGGTCCGCCAGCCCAATATAGGAAAGGCTCGCGAAATCCTCGGGTGGGAGCCCCGTGTCGCTTTCGAAGAGGGAATTGTCGAGACAATTGCGTATTTTCGTAAAAAATGTGCGATTTAATGCGATTTGAGTCTTTACGAGCTTGTTCCTACTGTCGTAGTATCCCAAAATACGCAAATGCGTGTCCTTTCTTAAACACTGAAAACTTCATGAAAAAACTCTTTTCCGCACTCGCTCTCGCCGGCCTTTTTGCCTCTTCTCTGCACGCCCAACAGCAGATCCAGTTGAAAGTCGGTGATGTTGAGGTCGGTAAAATGGAATATGACGCGCAGAAGACCCCGAATTTTCAGGCGGGTGATGTGAAGGGCAAGGACGTCCCCAATCCCCGGGACTGGCTCGAACTTGAGGTCGAGTTTGAAGTAAAAGGGGCCAAGGATGCCGTAGTTAAGGAATTGCTCTTTCGTTATTACATCGGGTTCAAGGATCAGACCGGTGCAGCGAGAATACTGACGGGCGATGTGAAACATATCAATATTGTCCCCGGGGATAAGAGCTATTCCGCTGTGTATGTGGCCCCCAGCACACTGGGCGAAATCACGGGGGATTTCCGGGCGTTCCAACCCTCTGCGGTGCAGGCGGTAGGTGTGGAAGTCTATTACAACGGGGTGATCGTCGGTGGAAAATCGAGTCTCAGCGGTAGTAAGGCAAAGTTCTGGGAGGGGGGAACTCAGCCTGGGGTTTTGAGCAAAGCCGAGACTCCTTTTGCCCTGCTTTGGATTGATCGCTACGCTGAGGTGGAGAGGTCCGCTCGTTAATTGCACATGTGGTTGTAGTTCTATTTTATTCGACGGAAATTGTAATATTATGGCGGATGATCGTATCATTTCTCTGAACGTGGGTGCACAGCAGATCGCAGGTGCCGTCTTCTCGAAGACGGCAGGCGGGGGGCTGAGACTGGATCGAATCGAACGCCGTGACCTCGCCGGAGATCCCGGGGAGGAAGCCGGGATTGCCGATCAGGGGGCGACTGCACTTAAAGAGATTGTTTCCAGCCTCAAGATCAAGGGCGCGAAGACCAATTACGTGGTGACTTCATTTCCCGTTCTTTTGAAATTCGCCAGTCTTCCGGCACTTGATGGTTCGCAGGTCGATCAGATCGTTGAGTTCGAAGCGCAGCAACAGGTTCCCTACCCGATTAATGAGGTGGTATGGGGATACCAGTTGATGGGCGATCCGGATGACGTTGAGGTCGAAGTGGCTCTTGCTGCGGTAAAGTCGGACGAATTGACGGAGGTGGATGACCTCATCACCGGGGCGGGACTCAAGTCCAAAGGTGCCGAGATCGCCCCGGCAGCGCTCTATAATGCGCTGCGTTTCAATTACTCGGATATTAACGAGACGACACTCCTTGTCGACATAGGTGCGAGGACGACCGACATGATTTTTATGGAGGGCAAAAAACTCTTCATACGTACGGTCAAGATTGGTGGTGCGGATATCACCCGGGCGATCGCGAAGGAGTTTGGTACGGATTTTGTCTCGGCGGAGAGGCGAAAGATCAGCGATGGATTTGTGGCTCTAGGCGGTCCGTATGCTGACCACGAGGATCCTGAGATTGCGGCCATCTCGAAGGTGGTGCGGAACTCGTTGACTCGACTCCACTCGGAGATCATGAGAACCATCAATTTCTACCGCAGCCAGCAGAGCGGATCTGCCCCGGCTTTTGTTTTGTTGAGTGGCGCCACCTCAGGACTGCCATTCATTCGTGAGTTTTTCGCGGAAAAGCTCAATCTGCCGGTGGATCATTTTAACCCGTTCCGAAACGTGACCGTTGCAAAGGGGGCCACGACCGAGTTTGTCGGGGGGGATGCCCACCGATACGGTGAGTTGATCGGGAGTGCGCTCGCGCAAATCGGTGAGGTGCCTCTCAGGATCGATCTCCTGCCGGAGTCCGTTCAGAAAGAACGGGATTTGGACAAGAGGAAACCGGCCTTGATCCTCTCATTGGTGGCCCTGGCGGCTTTGTTGATAGGGATGGGGTTCTTTTTCTCCAAGGGGACCGAGATTGCCAATGCTAAACTGATGGAAGTCGAGGGAACTGCAGCTGATCTCACGAAATACAACAAGAGCATTGAAGCGTCGAAGGATGCTATTGCCACCGTGGACGGGCAGCAGGAACCCTACGTTGCCGCAGTGTTGCACCGGGTCTATTGGATTCAGGTCTTTAATTACCTGAGCCAGAAGATGAAGAATGATCTGGTCTATCTTACCGTGCTCGAGCCGATGGCGGGAGGAGTCACGATCATCGATGATGAGGGAGCGACACTTGCCGAGCCGGCGGCCCAGGGAGAATCGATCGTCGATGCCTTCTCCATAAAGGGGCTCTGGCGTGAAAATCCCGGGGGCTCGAAGGTGGTTTACGATTATTTCGAGGGTCTGAAAGGCGAAGCGGCGACGAGCAGTTCTAACTTTTTCGACCTCGGTGAGGTGGATATCAGCGAGGTGCTCAAAGTGGATGCCGGTACGAACGATGACCGGTACGCCTATCCTTTTTCAATGATTTTGCCGCTCCCGGAGGCGAACAGGGTTAAATTCACCAAATAACAGGGTTAGAAGGAAGATGAATTCAAAGGCTTGGTTAACAGTATTTGGTGTGGTTGCTGCCGTTGTTCTCGGCGGATCGGGTTTTTACGCCTTCTCCAGTTACGGTAAATATGCCGCAGCGATGGAGGGGTGGGATGCCAAGGTCGGCACGATCGAGGGGCTGGAGCGAAGGGTTCCGTACCCCAATGAAAAGAACGCGGAAGCGATTGCGGCCTCCTTAGAGACATATAAGGCGTCGGTGCAGTCTCTTTCAGAGACATTAAAATCGTTCCAGCGGCCGCTGAATAAGGAGCTGGCTAACACCGATTTCCAACAACAGGTTAAAAAGCGGGTGGAGGAATTTCGTGCCGTGGCTAAGACGGGTGGGCTTGAGATCGACTCGACGACGGAATTTCAGCTCGGGTTCGACAGTTACGCCAACACACTGCCGACGCCGGAGCTGGTTCCCGTGCTGGATTACGAACTGGAAGCGACGGATCATCTCCTGCGCAAGCTCGTGGAATGCGGGGCAGAAACGCTCGCCGGATTTCAGCGGGACGCTATTCCGGGCGAGACGGGCGGGGCCGAGAAGCATGACAGCGGCGTGGTCCACAAATATCCGGTTCGGTTCAGGTTCAAGGGGTCAACTGAAGCCTTTCAGAAATTCGTGAATGCTCTCGCGAACGATAAAGAATTTTTCTATGTCCTGCGAGTCTTGAAAGTAAAAAGTGACGGAACCGAGGGTGCCATCAAGCTCGTGGCTGATGCTACTTCGGTGGACACCGCCAAATACCAGAACCCGGCGACGAAAGAGATCGCGGGGGCCGCACTGCTCGCTGAGTGGGGTGCCGGCACTGCGACTGATAGCGAGGTGGCGGCAAAGGCGAAAGCGGCGGGGTTTGTGAAGTCAGATTTGGATGCGCGTGTCTTGATGGGGCAGGAAAAACTGTCCGTCTTTGTGGTGGTGGATATTACCCGGTTCCTCGGCCCCGAAGAAGTCGCCGCCGCAGAGCCCAAACCGGAACCAAAGAAAGGCGGGAAACAACGATGAGCAGCAAAGCGTGGGATAAATTGATTTTGGTGATCGTAGCCATTGCGGTGATTGGCATCTCCGCTCGTTTCGCCGTGGATGCTTTGGGATTTGGCGAGAAATTCAGTCTCGAACCGGCTGAAAAAAAGAATGACATCCCCGAGACACAGGTGGATCGCCCGACGATTGCGAAGTCTTTTGTCGAAAAGACTCAGGCTTGGGTGACAACGGTGAAGGGCGAGGGGCCGACGGCTAAGCCGGTTCCTTTATTCGTTTCGGTACCGATTGTGGAGTCCGGTGGAAAGCTGATCGATATGACAGACCCGGGGGCTCCTCTCCTGCGCCCTCCTGTTTCCAATATCTGGCTGACGAGCAACAACCTAGACTACCTGAATTCCAGCGTCCTGAGTCAGGACCCCGACGGTGACGGATTCACTAGTCTGGCAGAGTGGGAGGCGAAAACCAATCCGGTCGACCCCAAGTCGCACCCGCCTTATGCGACAAAGTTGATTTTCGCCTCGCGTCAGCAGCAGGATTATATCCTGAAATTCTCGGCGCGACCGGATGCGGAGCGATTTCAGATCATGCGGGTACCGAGCGTGAAGTGGCCGGATCGGCAGAATTTCCTGCTCAAGGTAGGGGAAATTTCAAAGGACGAGCAGTTTCGGGTCGAGTCCTTTAAGGAGGCGAAAGCAAAAAGCTCTGCTGGAATCGAGGTGGATGCGACAGAGGTCACCATCACCTATCTGCCGAAACAGACAACGGAGGTTCTTATCCGCAATGTGGAGAAACCGATCCCGACCTATTTCGCTGAGATGAAGTTCGAACTGGACCCTCAATATAAGGAATATGTGAAGGAAGGTGATGCGTTCAATATCGCCATTGACCCGGAAACCAAATACCGGGTCGTGAAGGTCGATGAAAACTCCGTTACGATCTCCTATCAAACGGGGACGGAACCGGAGCAGACCCTTGAGATTCCGAAGAAGTAAATGTTGACAGAGGAATGAAATTCTGTTTCTGATGTGGGTTACAGCATCAGGTTTTGATAAGGCGCTTTAGCTGACTATTTTATGAAGATGAGAGGAACGAAAAAAACTTGCACCGCTGAGGTGCTCGGAGTGGTAATGGTGGTCACTGCACTATTGCCTGCTTTTAAGGCGGTTGCCGGAAGCGGGTATGGGAGCAGCGAGGGTGGTGTTCCCGGTATCGCTACGAGTTACGTGATCCGTCTTCAGGAGAACGTAAAGAAGGCTGATGAAGCAGCGTTACGCGGCTCACAGTTAATGGCCGACGGGGATTACCAGGGCGCAATCGATCAGTATCGGGCTGCTTTGGATCTCCTTCCGGATGCGCCAATGACCGAGCCTCGTCGCCGCGCCTACATCAAACAGTTTTCCCGGGCCAGCGTACTTCTCGCCACCCAGCGCGCTGAAGAGGGGCGTTACCCGGAGTCGATCGCGTTGGTTGAAGAGGTCCTTCAGCCAAGCGTTGACCCTGACAATATTGATGCCGAGCGGCTGCTGAGCGTTTGAATGATCCTGATTATTACTCGCCTGCTCTTACACCAACGCACCTAAATCGCG
>JAGNMT010000636.1 GCA_017991025.1 Verrucomicrobiales bacterium | reverse complement strand
TCGATGGTCAGTGCCTTGGCACCAGTGACACGCCCCGATTCAAGGAACTCACCGGTTACTTTCGATCCATAAAAGGCCCCCATCTGGCGAAGATGACGGAAACTCACTTCGCAGCGAATCCCCGTCTTCGCGTCGAGCGGCACACTGAAGACAAGGAAGAGGGGAAATGCCGACGTCTTGTCACCATAGAGGGTCACCGAATCTCCCTTGTTGATAACACTCTCCGCATCGAGCCTGAGTGCGTTTTCATAGCCGACCGCCTCCGATTTCTTCGCTTTCTCAAAAAAATCGACGACCTGACCGCGCGTCATGTAGACATAGTCGCCGATATACTTCTTGAGAATCTCAATTTTCGCCTCGGTCTCGCGAAGCTTTGCCTCCTGTCCTGCCTTGAGGAGGAGCCCCTGGCGTTGTTTGATCTTCAACTCCTGATCAAGACGAAAGGTCTCGACCCGCCCGTCCTGGCCATAGCGGGCGGAAAGGAGGTCAACGTAGAGCTGCTGCCCGTTTTCCTGCACCTCGACACGATACTGCCACGAGTAGTCAGCGAGCAGCTTTCGATTCTTATCGAGTGTGTCCGAGTATATCAAGGCCCACTGACCGGGGTTCTTGCTTTTCGTAATAGGAGCCTGCGCGGCTGCCTCTCGAATCGCAGGACTGAACGAGGCAAAAATGGCGAGAGTCAACAGGGTTGGGAGTGAGAGCAAAGAGGGTTGGGTCGGACGCATTCGTCATTGTGCCTCAAAGCTTACTGACTGGCGAGTCTTTTCCCGTGACCCGCCGCTTCCATCACCACTCCTTTATCTCGCGCGGGTGGACAAGCTTGACACTCTCAGGCCAATCAGCCCCCTCGGTGATCCACTTTCGGAGGATCTCCATTCGTACGCCCCAGATCTTATCAGGAGCCGGCGGCATTGCTTTTTGATGAAGCGGATCCAGGGTTAGTACCTTGATCAGGAGACTTTGATCCGGATTGCCGGGAATGATCGCCGGAGGAGTCGCTCCCGTCGTCATCGCCAGTTTCCGGGTCTCCAGGATGAAATTCCCGTTCTTCGCCGCATCCACGCTGTTGTGACACTCGAGGCAGTTGATGATGAGGAGCGGACGAACATGCTTTTTGAAGTCGATCTTCCCCTGCGGCACCTCCACCGGCCAGGTTGGACTGCCGAGTTCCGGGGCCTCCTCAAGGTCATCGACGATCCCCCCCTCTTCACGGCAGGCCGGTAACACGACCCCGATCAGAAGTGGAATCCACAACAAAATCAGGCGATGCCCCCGGCGTCTCAGTTGTTTCCTCATTTTCATACGGGATGGCAGTTTAACACCTATCACTCACGACTGCTTCGCTCTATCTGTCATTTTCTGCTCCGCAGTTGCTACCCGGCCGGGAATCAGAACTACCTTCTCTTAGCCTTTTTACCGGAACCGTATCGCTTCCCGCTCCAAAACGCTTCAATAGGCGCGGCCTCAAAAACAACTCATGCGGAGCGGGAAGGGTGGAACATGATACTCTGAGAACCGGTCGATCTTAGAGCGTCCTTGCGGGGAAATGGGGGCACTATCCCCCATTTCCAAAGAAGGGCGGGATGGGCCGAAAGACTCCCGGACAGACACCTGTGAACAACGTCCTACAAGATCGAGACTTCCTGCTGCAGCGAATGGAGAATTTTCTCCGCCGCTGCCGGGTTGAAGATTCGGCGGAAAAATGTGACCGGCCGCGGGCTTCCCTGACTATCTCACGGCAATGCGGAGTCGGCCTTTCCCGCTTCGGTCGCCGTCTCTTGGAGTATCTCGACAGCGTCGACAGCTTGAGCGGGTCGGGGTGGGCGCTGATCGATCAATCCTTCATCGGACGAATCATCGAGGAAGGTCGTTTCCCGGGCACACCGGTTCAATTTATTCCAGATCGTTCCAAGTTTCCCGTTTCGCCGGCGTTGGAGGAGACACTGAGTCATCCCCCTGATCAATGGACGCTCTTTAACCACTCGGCGAACACGATCCGGACCCTCTGCAGCCATGGTAGCTCTATTATCATAGGGCGCGCCGGAAACTTCGTAACCGCAGATCTACCAAACACGTTTCATGTGCGTCTGATCGGCGGCAAGGCTCGCCGGATCAGCGCAACGGCGGATCGTTATCAGATCGGCGAGAGCGAAGCGACGGAACTGGTCGAGGAATCAGACAAAGCGAGGGCTCGATTTGTAAAACGACACACGGATGCGGACATCGACGACGCATCCAGCTATCATCTGGTCATCAACACCGACAATCTTTCCGACGAACTGGTCGTCCGGATCATCGTCGATTCCCTCCACGAATGGGAAACACTCGGAAACGCCGCGGAGAATCCGCGCCTTCTGAAAGTGGAATCAGAAGGAAATATGAAGCGTTAAGCCCCGTTTTCGAACGAACCCGGTTTCAGGCCGCCGCGCTCCTGCTCAGTCTCGAAACCTCTTCACCGTTGCCGCGATAGCGGGTCGGAGAAACACCGACATACTTCAGGAA
>JAGNMT010000635.1 GCA_017991025.1 Verrucomicrobiales bacterium | reverse complement strand
CTACGAGGGTGGCATGCGAGTCCCCTTCATTGCGGCCTGGGCGAAACCGAATCCTGAGGCTCCCTCACAACAACGACTTCCGATTGCCGCCGGGACGATCCAGGGCCAGGTCGCGAATGTCACCGACATTTTTCCGACGCTGATTCGACTCGTCGCCCCCGAGGCCGAGGGCGCGGCGCCCGGCAATTACATCGTGGATGGGCTGCCGCTCGACACGCTTCTCAGCGGCCGGCCTGATCCTTCGCATCCGGCACAGTTTCTCATGCACTACCCGCATGCTGTGCATCGCAGTAATTACTTTACGGTATGGCGCGACGGGGATTGGAAAGTCATTTACCACACTTTGCCCGAAGTGCCGACGAGCGGGGGAGGGATCCAGTTCGATGGAGGTCACTACCAGTTGTTCAATTTGAAGAGCGATCCCTTTGAACAGACTAATCGGGCAGATTCGGAGAAGGAAATCCTTGGGCGGATGATGCAGGGCATGGTGAAGGAACTTCAAGATAAGGGGGCGGTGTATCCGGTCTCGGTTGACGGGAAACCGCTGATGCCGGTGGTGCCTTGATAGGTGGAGTGAATACTGCGTGGGGCACGTTAACCCGTCCTTTGGGAGCCTTGAATGTTCAATTCGAGGACCTTAGCTTCCCGGCTGATGATGCTATTCACTGCTCATTCGGCGTTGGCCCGTTTCCGCTTCTTTGTCCCGGCTCTGATGCTCTCGCTGGGCGGGGTGGCGGCAGGGTCCCCGGTTTTCGAAAAGGACATTCGTCCGATTTTGAAGACACACTGTTTCCAGTGCCACGGCGAAGAGGGGGTGATGAAAGGCGGCCTCGATGTCCGTCTGCAACGTTTTCTGTTGAAGGGCGGCAAGACCGGCCCGGCGTTTGTTGCCGGTAAGCCGGGTGAAAGTCATCTCCTTGAATTGTTGAAAAGCGGGGAGATGCCGAATAAAAAGCCGAAGCTCGCCGATGCGGAGATAGCGACGATTGAACAATGGATCCTCGCCGGGGCTCCGACGCTGCGTCCGGAGCCGGAAACGCTCGGACCGGAACATCAATTCACCGAAGAGGAACGGAACTGGTGGTCGCTCATCCCCATCCAAAAATCAATCGTTCCGGCAAAAAGCGATGTTCGCGAGCGGAACCCTATTGATGCTTTTATTCAGGCTAGCCTCGCGAAGAGCGGGCTCACGTTTTCAGAAGAGGCTGATCCTGCCACACTGATCCGCCGGATGAGTTTTGACCTCACCGGACTGCCTCCGAGTCCGGAATCGATCGACGCGTTTGTGACCCGTTCTGCGGCAGACCGCGAAGCCGCCTACCTTGAACTCGTGGAGACTTTGCTCAGTTCCACGGCGTATGGAGAGAGGTGGGGGCGTCACTGGTTGGATGTCGCCGGTTACGCCGATTCAGACGGCTTCGTCGAGCAGGACACGGAGCGCAAGTACGCGTGGCGATATCGCGACTATGTAATCGCCTCGCTCAACGCCGATAAGCCTTTTGATGATTTTGTCAGGGAACAACTGGCCGGTGACGAGATTGCGGCGCATCTCGGGCTCAATGCCAATTCCCCGACTGATCAGGAAAAGAAGCGTTACGCCGAACTCGTTACCGCGACCGGATTTCTGCGCATGGCACCCGACGGGACCGCGACGCAGAATGATCTCCTCGCGCGCAATGCTTCCATCACTGATACGCTCAAAATTGTGAGCACGGCTTTTTATGGCATGACGATTCAGTGTGCGGAGTGTCACGACCATCGCTACGATCCGATCACGCAGTCAGATTTTTACGAATTACGTGCTGTCTTCGAACCGGGTTTTGACCCGAAGAACTGGCGCCTCCCGGCGAGGCGTCTTGTCTCTCTGCAAACGAGCGGAGAGAAGGCAAAAGCGGATGCGATCGAAATAGAGGCGAAAAAGATCGATGACGCGCGGATTCTGAAAGAGAAGGCGTTTATCGAAGAGGTGCTCGGAAAGGAACTGGCAAAACGGGAGGAGACGGTCCGTGAGAGCCTGCGTAAAGCATACACGTCTGTTGCAAAGGATCGAACCCCGGAGCAAGTCGCACTGCTGAAGCAGCATCCCAGCATCGAGAAGCTGAATGCCGGATCGCTCTATCTTTACGATTCTACCTACAAGACAAAGCACGCCGACACGCTCAAGAAGATGACCGACGAAGCGGCCGCGGTGAGAGCGACGAAGCCAAAGGAGGAGTTTGTCCAGGCTTTCGCCGAACTGGCGGTAAAACCCGAAGCCATTCCGGCCACTTTCCTCTTTTTCCGGGGGGATCCGGCGTCACCGAAGCAGGAAGTGAAGCCCTCCGATCTGGGTGTTTTGTCAGGATGGCGAAAGACCGATCTTCCCGTTAAGGCGGCCAAGCTTCCAACGACCGGCCGACGGCTCGCTCTCGCTGAGACGCTCACGGACGGCGAGCACCCTCTCCTCGCCCGGGTCATGGTCAACCGGGTCTGGATGCATCATTTCGGCACGGGCCTCGTCAAGACC
>JAGNMT010000103.1 GCA_017991025.1 Verrucomicrobiales bacterium | reverse complement strand
CCTCCAGTAAATCTTCTCCCATGGATCGCTATCGCGTCCCCATCCTGGACCGTACCCTTGATTTGCTGGAGCTTCTGACCCGGCATCCCGAAGGCATGACGCTTACCATGATGACCGAGACACTGAAAATGCCGAAGAACTCCGTCTTCCGTATCGCCACCACCCTCACTCTGCGCGGCTACGCCGAGCGCAATGAAGACACGAAGGCCTATCGAGCCAGTCGCAGGCTCCTCAGTCTCGGCTATGCCGCCGTCGGAGGCGAACGCCTCACCCGGGCCGCCGCTCCGATCCTCACCGCGCTGCGAGATGCCACTGGAGAAACTGCCCTCCTTGGCACGCTGGCCGGAAACCACGGCGTAGTGCTCGATCAAGTCGCGTCTTCGCATCCTGTGAAGGTCGTCGTCGAGATCGGCCATGCCTTTACCCTGCATACGGCCGCGCCTGCCAAAGCCATGCTCGCCCACTGGAGCACTGAAGCTCAGAAAAGCTTTGTTCAGCAGATCAAGTTCACGAAGTACACCCGCCACACGATCACGTCCGTCTCCGGTTATCTGGCAGGTCTGAAGCAAGTCAAGGCCAAGGGTTACGCTCTCGACCGGGGCGAAGAGAGCGAAACCTTCGCCTGTGCTGCGGCCCCTGTATTCGATCATCGCGGCCTGCCCGTCGCCTCCCTCTGGATCAGCGGCCCGTCTGATCGCGTCACGACGGCCTCTCTGGACAAACTCGGTCGGCAAGTGAAGCACTTTGCGGATCAGCTATCGCAGAAGCTAGGCTATGATGTGTTTTGCTCGGAAGGATAGGGATGGAGGGATAGAGGGCGATGGGATAATCTGCCTCAAGCCCCCACATCCTTCGCACAAACGCTCCAGGTCCCGCAGACTCAGCGCAGTTTTCATTTTGTCTCAGGATCCCAGAGACGGTTTTTCTGCGCTTCAAGGTAGCCCTGGTTAGTCGGATTGAGCTTCCAGATCTCCACCTTCCTGATCGTCGTGGGGCCCCCCAGGGTGAAGGCATTCAGGTCGGGCCTGCCGAGGTAGGCATCGTGCTGTGTGACCATGGCCTGCCGGTCGTTGGCGAAAACTTCGACGAGATATTTATCGATGAAGATGCGCAGTTCTACGTCCTCGCCTGCAGGAAGATCAGCGATGGAGAATGGTGCTTCGGCGCTTCCGACGCGAAGTGTACCGGTTTCCGGACGGAACAGAATGGACAGGCCGCCGCCCTTGTCGTCCGCGAAGAGTGTGAACCCGAAGACCTTTCGCTCGGCCTGCTCGCGGGCGATGGTGATGCGCAGTTCAATGGCGTCTCCGTCGAGAGTGGCGATTTTTTTGCCGGTGGCCGCTACGTTGGGGAGAACATCCGCGTCTTTAATCGGGGTAATCGTGACGTCGCTGAGTATCACCGGGTCCTGGCGCAGCGTTTCCAGTTCGCGGAGCGGTTTGATGCGCAGGATGCCGTCGGCAGGCAGGCTGAGTTCACGCGGCAGTGATTGGATGGTTCGCTCGTCCATGGTGCCATCCGTCGAGCCGAGACAGGCGAGCCAGGCCCACATGACGCGGCGGCCGTCGGGGGTCAGAAGACTTTCGGGTGCAAAAAGATCCACCCGCCACGGCACCTGGCCGAAAATGCTTTGCTCATCCCGGCGCCAGTTCATGCGGCCGTGTTTCGTGGGGACGAACTGCTCGGCTTTGGCGTCCCAGTCACCGAGGTAGTAACGGCAACCGACGACATGGCTGATGCAGAGCAGCATCCATTTGTCGCCAAGCTTGAAGAAGTTGGCGCAGGAGATGTCTTCGCCGATGGCTACATCGGGCATGTCGTGCCGCAGGAAGTCACCAACGAGAGTCCAGTTTTTCATGTCCTTTGACTTTAGGAGCGGCTGTGTCTGGCCTCCGGAGATGGCGTAGTAAATGTCTCCGATGAGAAAGCAATCAGGGTCCCAACTGTGAATCTTTGCCTCCGTGCCGTCCGCGTTCCTGGCCTCAACCGGATAGGGCTTCTCCCAGGCCGAGAGCTGGCGATCCTTCGCGATCACGATCTGATTTCGACCCGAGCCGGCGCCGTGATAGATGATTGCGGGTATGCCCTCCTTGGTGAGAAAGCCGGTACCGCTGAACATGCCATGGCCGGTGAACGAGGGCTGAAGTTTCGTCGGCTGCCAGGTCCAGTGGAGCATGTCAGGACTGGTGACATGGACGAAAGAGAAGCTTTTCTTCGTCTTCCCGTCCACTATCCAATCGTGCGCGAGGATGTAGTGCAGGTGATAGGTGCCATCAAGATAGAAAGCGGCATTCGGGTCACCGGGCGCACTGTCACCACCGGGGTGCATGAGGTGGAAGTTCAGGGCCACTGGATCGGGCGAGTCGGCGGCAAGAGCCGCCGGGGTGCTGCCCCAAATGGAAATAGAGGCAACGGCGGCGAATGCGATTTGGATGGTGTGTTTCATGGGTGTGTTCCTACTTTCATCGATGTGGATCTCGCGCTCAAGGTATCGGAGGTTTTGCTAGTCCGCCCGTTTGAGCCGGGTATCGGAGAGGTCGAAGGTGCCTTTGACATCACGCGGCATTTTGAAGCGCAGGGTGGGTTCGTCTTTGAAAGTGTTCTTGATTTCGAATTCGACGACATGCTCCTGCCACTCTCCGGTCAGCGGAATCGGGGTTTCCTCAGAGACTCCGTGCCAGCCGTCGCCCAGTTCATAGGCGGCGGAATGGCCCGGGGTGCCACGCACGCGAAAGGCGAAGCGGTAGCGGCCGTGCTCGAGTTTGATGTCGTTGCCAAAGAAGTAGTCGAGGCGAGTGCGGTCACCGAAGTCACCAGTGATCCGGATGGCCCGGCCGCCGGTGGGACCTATCACGGGACCGTCCATACGGATTTTTTTCTCCACGGTCGCTGTGGCGGCATCGAGCATCCAATAGCGCCAGGGGTTGATGAGTTCTATTTCGGGATCGGCGGTCCATGGGGTCACGGCTTTTACCTCGGGCAGAGGTGGGGCTTGGATGGAGCGGAGGGAGTCGGGGACTTCGTAGCGGAGGCTGTCGTCGAAGGCGGGGCTATCAAACTTGAAGTCGGTCAAAGCGACTTCGGGCGGGGCCTCGCCGATGCCGATGAAACCGAAGGGATGCCAGCCGCCTCGAAGATAGTTCCCGGTAGCAAAGCGCGCGCTGGGCATCATGCCCCCTTGTCGGTCGAGAATGGCGAGTGCGAGGAGGTAGTCACCTGATTTCAGGCTGCCCGGCAATGGGGCAGTGCCGGTGGCTAGGTTTTGTAGGGCGGGTTTGCGATAGGCAAAGGCGTCGCTGTCCCAGTCCTCGCCCGGCAGCCATTGGCGGATGTCCACGCCATTGAGCGGAGCCGACCAGACGGGCGCTTTCGTTTCGGGATCGAGCAGGGCCACGGCGACGGGCCAGTCGAGATAAAAGGGGGCACTGCCGGTGTTTCGCACGGCGAGCTTTACGGTGAGTTTTTCATTGGGCCCTGCTGTTTGCGGGTAGCTAACGGAATCGAGCACGAAGCGATAGCCGAAGGCCTTTTGCAGCTCTGCGGCACCGGCGAGCACCTCTTTGTTAGAGTCGTCGTAGTCATTGATCCAGCCGAGGTAACTGGCGTGATAGCGAAAGATTTTGTCGATCATGTAGCGCCGATAAGCGGGCACTTTCATGGTCTCATCGGGTGTGCGACCGAAAGTTTCCGTGGGCCTGGCGTCGTCGCGATGCGCCTGCCAGTTGTATTCCACCTCGCCTTCGATGGGGGAGCGTTTCCAGAGGTCGGGATACACATTCATGGCCTGCCAGGGGAACTGGTCCCTGGAGTCCTCGTGTGGCTCTCGACCGGTGTAGGCAAAGGTGTCGTAGTAGATGCCGAAGCCCGCGTTCATGAACTCGGGATCGGTATGACGGACGAGCACGGGTTTGTTTTTGAAAGCCGCTTGAAAAGCTCTCGCAAGAAGTTCGCGCTGATCAGGAGTCGGCGAAGGATGGTGATGCTCGCCAAAATGGCCGATGAGGCCCATCTGCACGGCGAAGATGCGCGGGTCATTGTCCCAGGCCCGGCCGAGCTTGGCGACGAGCTTTTTCAATCGCTCTTGAAACGCGGGGCTGTCGTAGTCGAAGGTGTGCAAGTCAGCGGGCCAATGCTGCTGTGGATCTTCCACCGATCCCGTTTCCCCATTCCAGTCGAGATACACCCGTGGCACGAGTTTGACGTTCAGGTCCTCAAATTGCTTGCCCCTGATGGAGGTGATCTTGTTCGTGTGCGCGATGATTCGCTCCACGGAATCATCTGCGCTGACCTCGATGTCGCTCCACTTGATGTATTGCCGCTCGATGAGTCCGTAGCCGTCCTTCTTGTAATCACGGAAGCCCTTGAGCGGATTGTTAATCGCGCCGGTGAACTCGAGCGGAGTGACGGTGACCCAGCCGTTTTGAACCGATGCCCCGATGGTTTTGGAATCCGGTTTGTCATCAGCGAGGATACGCTCGACGGGGGCTAGCACATATAACAAGAGGGCGAGAAGAGGGAGGCGATTCATAAAGCGCCGGAAAGCAGGAGGGCCGACATGGAGAGAGAAGCGGATTGATGACTTTGACACCATTGAAGTGCTGGCTGTGGTTGAGGTCCTCACTGAGGATATTGGGGAGAGATTTCAACGGCCTCTGCCATCCAGTTCCTGGGCGACAGGGATGGTAGCGGAGTCGTTGATTAGATTAAGGCCCAGGGAAGGATCGGCTAAAAGATGAGAGGAAAAAACGGGAGGAACAGAAGTCCCCATTTTATACCGGACCCTGTCTTGCCTTTGGAAACTCTTAGGGTGAGCCTCGAAACAGACATGATTGGGAGTGGGTGAGTTGAGGGGAGGGTGACATCCTTGTCACCCTTCCGTTTAATAGCCATGAGCGAACTGGATATCGAGAGTCTGCATGTAGGTTTGCAAACCGGCGTCTTGAACAGGCAGCACGATGGCGTCTTCATCGCTGTCATTGTGGTGAGAGTGCCACCAGCCGGGCGGGGTGACAAAAGCTCCCCCTGACACCCAGTCGGCGCGAATGGGATTGATGATGTTGCCATCGCTATCGAGATCAGGGCCGATGTTAGTATAGACGCCCTCGGTTGCCTTCACGGCAAAGTCCATGGCAATGGAGTTGTGTCGATGGGCCTTCTGTTTGCTCCTGGCGGGTAGCAGATTATACAAGGACCACATCGAGTGAGTCAGCGTCTTGGTCTGCGGGCAGTCGGGATTGGCCAGCAGGATGCCGTTGCGGTTTTTGTCCTTGCCCAGGTTGGCCTGGCGAACTTTTTCCAGCTCGGTGGTGAGTTGTTCGTGAGAAAAGTAGAGAGGGCGAAAGCGCGCTTTGGTCGGCTGGACGCCGAGGAAATCCATCAGCGGCTGGTCATTGACCCAATAGAAAGCCGTGTCTTCGCTGGCCTGATGCTGGATCTCTCCCGTGCAGGGGATGGCAAAGAAATCGCCTGTTTTCCAATCGAGCCTGCTGCCATTGATGAGGCTGAAGCCTGCACCGCGAATGACATAAAACACTTGACTGCTGGCGTGCGTTTTGGTTGAGAGTGCAGCACCTGCGGCGATGTGAATGAAGTTGGCCAGGAGGTTGGGCCCTGTGGCGGCATAGCTGGTTTCGAGCTTATGTGCCAATTGCAGCGGGATGATCTTGGTCTCCGCGATCTGATGCATGGATGGCAGGAAGACGTCGATGCCGATCTTGGGCATCCGTGGATTGACGGCACTGCCATATTCAAAGAAGAGGACGTTCTTCGACCAGTCGTCGTTGCAGGAGGTGGTTGGATTGGATGTGCTCATGGCTTCAAGGGGTGATGTTACGCTTCGGGACGGCTGAGTTCAATGCTCGCTTGATTCTCGTAGTGGCGGACGATGGCGCCGTGATCGCAGTCACCAAAGTCGTCTTTCAGACCTTGCATGATGTTCATGACGGAGAGAGTGCCTTCAATGGCCTTGGGTTGACCGCCGCTGACGGGAGCATCCAGCATCTCGACGCCCTTCCCGGTGAGGCTGGCGGCGATTTCCCGGCCCGTCAGTGGAGCGATGGAACTCATGTCCGCGACGATGCAACCGGGACGTGCGCCTTCGATCACGCCATTGGGACCGAGGATGTCCTCTTTCACTTCAGGTGAGTTCGGCAGCATGGTGATGACGACATCGACTTGTGCAGCGAGTTCCTTTGGCGTCGCTGCCGGGGCGGCACCGGCTGCGATCAGCTCATCGACGGAAGATTGAGTCCTGCTGCAAACGACGAGTTCGTAGCCGGCTTTGAGGAGACTGTGGCACATCGGTTTGCCCATGATCCCGAGTCCGATGAATCCGATTTTCATTTTTGTGTTGTGGTGAATGGGAGGGCGGATGTCGCGCTTCGTTCTGTCATCCAGCTTAGTGAGCTGATCGTGTCTTGTGAGGGAACATACTCCATACCGATCCAAGCTGTGTAGCCGCATTCGTCGAGTTGTTGAAAAAAGAAGGGAAAGTTGATCTCTCCGGTTCCAGGCTGATGCCACTAGTGCCATTCGACTTAAGGTCAGGCTTTTGGGGTATGGTCACCCCATCAGCTCTTCCGCAGTCCGGGTCTGTCCCCTGCGCGGATTTGACGGGCCGGAGTCGTTGGATCTATTTTGTGCGATTGGGATGTTGACCACGAATGGACACGAACTGCGAGGAATTAATATACGCCTGCTGACCAAAAATTCGTGTCCATCCCGGGTCAGTTCACAGCGGAGAATTTTACGTGATCCCTTGAAATGCTCGATCGCTGTCGAACCCGGTGGTCAATGAGGGATCGCCCTGATACGTTCGGCACGTTTATCTAGATTTTTCGCAGCATCTTCCCGATCAGTTTTTCGATAAAGATCAGCGATATTCTCCAGGCTCGTTGCCACATGAGGGTGATCCGGCCCCAGGCTTTTCACCCAGATTGCCAGTGAGCGCTCATAGAGGGGCTCGGCGATCGCGAACTTACCCTGGTCGCTATACAACTCGGCGAGGTTATTGAGGCTTTCGGCCACGGAGCTATGATCCGGGCCCATCGCCTTTTCCCGAATCGAAAGCGAGCGCTTGTAGAGTGGCTCAGCCGCAGCGAATTCCCCTTGGGCTGCGTATAGTGACGCGAGGTTATTGATGCTTGTGGCAACGGAAGGGTGCTCCGGTCCGAGGTTCTTCTCCCAAATTGCCAGCGAGCGTTTGTAGAGCGGCTCAGCGGCCATGAACTCACCTTTTGCCTTATACATCGCTGCCAGATTATGGAGGCTTTCGGCCACGGAGCTATGATCCGGGCCCATCGCATTTTCCCGGATCATCAACGAACGTTTGTAGAGAGGCTCGGCATCCGCAAACTGCTTTTTGGTTTTATACATCAACGCAAGATTGTTGAGGCTCAGGGCCACATTCAGGTGATCCGGGCCGAAGCTCTTCTCGGCCAAATCCAACGCCCGTTTCGCCGCGATGACGGCACGGTCGTATTCTCCCTTTCGAAAAAGATCTTCGACCTCGCGATTGATGTCAGCCAGCTCGCTCCTCGAATCTTGCGCAAAAAGCGAAAGCATCGGCGACGACAGAAGCAAAAATATCAGACCGAATCTAAAGACGCGTTTTGTCATCTATGATATTATTTGTCGGCGGCATGGGGATTCCAAGCGGCCTTGAACTGCCAACTCGTAACCCGGCGCAGGAAAATTTAATGCTTAGTTTTACCAACAGCAATGCCACAATCACGGTCGGCATCCATGCGCACGTCAAGTAATGTTAAGTTATGCAAACTCAGGACCGAACCTCCTCTATTCCAGGCCTTCCGGTGAGCCGGGTGCCCCAAAGCTCAGTGAACGAGACCACGTACGTCAGTGGGCATTGCAGCCGCCCTCAGGTCTTTGAGATAATTTGAGGTGGCTGTTTCGTTTTGCCCGAATACTCAATCGCGCCGGAAGGCAAATCCGGGTAGAGAGGGTATTGTTCATGCGTTTGCGGCACTGACGCGAAACTCAAGTTTCTCTCTCGTTCATGAAAAAGATTTCTCTTCTCGTTTTCGCCCTGCTCTTCCTGCAGTTCTCAATCCTTCGGGCTGGTCACACGGTGGTGTATGTGTCAGAGAGCGGTGATAATCGCATCGCGGTCTTCAGCCTTAACGAGACGAGTGGTGAACTTGATAGGATCGGGGCCTTCGACCTGGCGGGAGCTCCGGGGAGCCTTGCGATACGCCCTGACCACTCATGGCTCTATGCCTCGGTGCGGTCAAAGATGGAGTTTGCCTCGATCAGGGTCGATCCTGCGACGGGTCTACTTTCGGAAGCAGTGATGGCACCAGCGGGCAGTAACTCAACCTATGTCCACCTCGATAAGACCGGCAATTGGCTACTTTCCGCTTCCTATAGCGAAGGTGTCGTCAGCGCCAGCCGTATTGTCGAAGGCATTGTCACCGGAGCACCTGTGTCGTCGATGGTCACCGGGAAAAAGGCGCACTGCATCCAGACGGATGCGTCGAATCGATTCGCGTTTATCCCGCATGTGGTTGAGTTGAACAAGGTGGAGCAGTTGAGGTTCGATGCTGCCACCGGCAGGATCGAATCGAATACGCCGCCATACATGCCGGGTGCCGAAGGAGCGGGTCCTCGGCACATGGTTTTCCATCCTAACGGGCGCTGGGCCTACCTTGTCAATGAACAGGGGCAGAGTGTGACCAGGTGTGATTTTGACACGGAGAAGGGTACCTTGACCGAGCGCGAGACGCTTTCTACGACACCGCCGGAGTGGGATAAATCGAAAGGAAGTTGCGCCGATATCCACGTGAGTGCCGACGGCCGTTTTGTTTACGCCTCGAACCGGGGACATGACAGTCTCGCTGTTTTTGCGGTTGATTCTGCGTCGGGTAAGTTAACCGCTCAGGGGCAGACGCCTACAGAGAAGACACCGCGTTCATTTGCGCTGATACCCGGCGGGGAGGAATTTGTTGTTTCGGCAGGGCAGGGATCGGATACGCTGATCGTCTACCGTCGTGACCCTGAGACCGGCGCGCTCACTTCCTTGAAGACTTATCCCTGCGGCAAGAGTCCGGCATGGGTTCTCGGAGTGAAGTATTGAGGGGCCTCCGTTATGATGACATTTCGGTTCCGCTTGGAGCGGTCCTGCGCATCGTTTTTGAGCACTCCCGCAGGGATTCGA
>JAGNMT010000102.1 GCA_017991025.1 Verrucomicrobiales bacterium | reverse complement strand
GGATGCAGGGGGAATGATCATCAGGGATATAGAATCACGCCTTTTCGCCAGCACCGGACAATTCCCGGTGACGGTGCTGCTGGGCGCACGCCAGATCGGGAAAACCACCCTGGCCAAATCCATCCGCGACCGGCTTGAACGACCATCCATTTACCTCGATTTGGAAATCCCGTCAGATTTGCAGAAACTATCAGCGGACAGTTTTTTCTACCTCACGCAGCAGGAGGATAAAACCGTGATTATTGACGAGGTGCAGCGCCTCCCGGAGCTGTTCCCGATTATCCGCGCCCTGGTCGATCAGAACCTGACCAATGGGAGATTCATTTTGCTCGGGTCCGCCGGGCGCGAAATCCTCAAAAACGCATCGGAATCACTCGCCGGGCGCGTGAATTACATGGAGATGCAGCCGGTTTTGCTCTCGGAACTCAACGGCTCTCAATTGATGCGGCATTTGCTTCGCGGAGGTTTCCCGAAAGCATTTCTGACCGAGGATGCAGCGCAGTTTAAGCTCTGGTTTGACGGCTTTACTTCATCCTACATCGAGCGCGATTTGCCGATGCTTGGACTCACTGCCAACCCAATGGTCGTTCGCCGGTTGCTCTTGATGCTCGCAAGCCTGAGCGGTGGAATCGTCAATTGCGCCGACCTCTCGAAATCACTCGGGATCTCCCAGCCGACGGTGAAACACTACATCGACTTTCTTGAACACGCCTACATCGTCCGCCGCCTTGCGCCCTATCACTCGAATCTCGGAAAGAGACTCACAAAAACGCCAAAACTTTACGTCCGCGATACCGGACTGCTTCATTATTTTTTGAACATTTTCGACGAAGAAGGAGTGCTGGGAAATCCGCATTTGGGCAATCTGTTCGAGGGGTATGTGATGCAGCAAATCATCCCCAATTTGAGCTACCAGACCGTGCCTTATTTTTACCGGACGCATACCGGTGCAGAGCTGGATTTATTGCTCGTGCAAGCGAGTGGCGTGAAGTTGGCAATCGAGGTCAAATTCTCATCCGCACCCACACTCTCCAAAGGTAATTACGTCGCGCTTGAGGATGTGGGTAGACCGGATTTACTTACGGTGATTCCGAGCGGGGAGCTATACCAGAAAACAAAAGGCGAATGGATTGTGCCGGTGAGTGAGCTGCATGGAGTGCTGAAAAAATACGGCGTTGTGCAGTCGTACCACTTTCACTCTAGCGAAACCACGTTCCCCCCACCCCCAAAGCGCTCCCACAACCGCACCAGCCCCAGGGTATCGAGGTGACAATAGGCGAGCAATTCCTTCTCGATCTCCGCCTTTCGCTCCGGTGTCGTCTCCGGGTTGATCGCATCCCGGAATGCGACCACTGCCATGGCTCCATCGGCGACGCCGGTGAGGTGATTGTAGGAAAGCTCGGGGCACACGGCGGGGAGAATCGATTTCAGGCCCCAGCGGCCGTGCTGGCTTGGATCGTAGAACCGTGCTTTTGCAATCGGAAGGAGATCCACCACCCGGGCGATGATCCGGAGGAGAGCGGGTTCGTATTCCGGGAATCGGGCACCGAGGGCCCGCATCACCATTTTCTCAAAGGCGGCGTTGTAGGCGAAGACAGGGCCATGATCACCGCATCCCGCAATGAGGGCTCGGGCGAGGGGCTCCGACGGATCGTTCCCGCTCAGATCGAGAAAGGGCTCATGCGTGAGCGACCCGCTTTCATCGAGATGATGCAGACTGAACTGAAAGGGAATCTGCTGGTAGGGCCGCGTCCCTTTCCAGATCGGGACCGCGAGCATGACGGATTCGAAGTCGAGAAAACGGGCAGGAAATCCGAGTCCCGCGAGATCGGCGGCAGCTCCGGCGGCATCAAGGTAGGTCTCGCCGCTGCGGGTCACATCGCGGACCCATTTTTGCGTTCTGGTTAGGTATTCGTCAGGGACATCGCGGAGGTCCGTGATGCCCATCGCTTCGACGGCGACTTTTCGCCGTCCGCTGAAATTAGGCAGGGATGTCAGGGGAAATTCGGCGGCGGCGGCATCGCGTCCACAGTAATCGCAGAAAGCACAGACATGGGGCGTAGTGCACTGCCCGCCCATCGCGATGGCGGGTTCATCCGCCAGTTCGGCGACCGCATGGGCTCCCGCGAGCCATTCCTCTACCTCCCCTCGTCGGGAAGCGGCCGCCTGCGTGAAATCGACTTCCTTGAGGAGCCCCTTGTAATCGCCATCCCCGCGGTAAACAAAGGAACTGTCAACGTGCGCGAGGGAAACCGAGGCCAGCCCGACCCCGGCAGCTTCGGCGATATAGGCCTGTACCGCGATGTCTTCGGGGTAGTGGTCCTTCACCCCCGAGGCCGCTTTGACTTCGATCATGTGCCAGCGCAGTGCTTTGCCGGAACGCTCGGGCAACATCACATCAGCAAACGCGAGGGCCCCGGGCATCGTTAATCCGGCCTCGAAGATCGGTCCACTGCCCTGGCGCAGCAGTTCGGCGCTTTTCGCGAAGGCCTCATCGTACCCGATCTCCTTAAAGTCGATGAGAACTCCTTTGCCCTCCATGTCGTAGATTTTGCGTGCCACGTCCCCGACCTCGTTTCCGATCTGATACACCGCTTCGGCTGCGGAGTCGTCTTTCAACTCAGGCCGGTGGATCTCCAACCAGAGTCGCTTCGGGCACTGTCGATAGGCGAGGATTTTGGATTTGGAAAGTTGGCGCATAACCCGGGCGACGTGGGTCGGTCAATCAAAACGAGCGAGACCTAGAAAATCCGCCGGCAGACGGGTCTCACCATCCACGATGAGGTCGCTCAGGATTTCCCCGAGGACACTGGCAAATTTGAATCCGTGTCCAGAAAGGCCGGCCGCGAATGCCACATTCCGGTGCCGGGGATGCCGGTCAAGGATGAAGTGCTCGTCGGGGCTCATCGTGTAGAGGCAGGTCTCATGCCGCCTCAATTCATCTCTCACTTCAGGGAACCATTCCCTCACAAACCGACAAACTTTTGCGAAGTCGGCTTCATCGAGACCACGATCAACCCGTGAGGGATCGGCAATGACCTCACCGCCCGTGTGACAGGCGAGCTTGATCCCCTCCCCTGCTGCCATTTCCGGAAAACCGTAGAACTGGCCCTCCGGTCTCTCGTAAAAAAAGCAGGGACAGCCGGTTTCCATACCATGCGCGCGGGAACGGCTCGTTAGCCAGAAAAGCGGCTTGCGGCGCACCTCCATGGGAATTCCGAGACCCGCGAGCAACCGGGGTGCCCAGGCGCCGGCGGTAATGACGAGCGATCCCGCTCGAAAGGTGCCTTCGCTGGTTTTCACTTCAACCCCGTTTCCGTCAGCGGTCCACTCATGAACGATGACACCGGTAAACAGCGCCGCCCCGGCCTCCTGCGCCTGTTGCAGATAAGCCAACACGCAATCCTCGACCCGAAGTAATCCCGCGTCCTGCTCAAATACCGCCGCGCATTCCTCCGGCACACGGTATTGAGGAAACGTTCTTTTGACCTCGTCTTCCGTGAAGGTCTCAAGGGCCAGCCCGTGCCTTGCCGCGCTCTCCAGAACACCGGGAATGACAACTCCGTCACGCGGTCCGATTTGGAGCAACCCGGTGCGCTCGAACAAATCAGACCGGCCCGATTTTTCACTCAGCTCATCCCATAACGCATAGGCCCGCTCCAGCAGCGGCACATAGTCAGGATGCTCAAAGTAGGCTTTGCGAATGATGCGCGATTGCCCGTGCGAACTGCCGAACCCGTGGGCGGGAGGATGTTGATCCAGTCCCACGACACGAAGCCCCCGTGCCGCGAGATGAGACAATGCCGAACTGCCGACTCCGCCGGTGCCCAGCACGATCACATCATGGGTGAACTTCATTTCACCCAATGTGGAGCAATCCTCCCCTTCCTACGATCCAAAAACGACGTTCCACTCACTTCACCTCGGCCGGCTTCGTGGTCATCGGAAAATCATCGGTCCGGAAAGGATTGAGCGGCAATCCGTTTTTCGAATGGACGTTGCAGATCGGATTATCAGCCCAGGCGTAGCGCACTGCGACGGGAGCCGCAACACCTTTGCCCGAGACTTCGATCTTGTCAGCGCCGATGATCTTCGCATCCGCCCAGACCCATTTCCGGTCTTCACCGCAGATTGCAAAACCCTTGACGGTATTGACATCGACAGTGCGGAGTCCGCCATCGACATGATCAAAAGTGAGGTTGACCTTGTCACCCGCCACTGTCATGTCACGATAGAGCGGACTTTGCGGTTCAATATTCGCAATGCCATAATCCTTCGCAAGAGCCCACCGAACGAGACGGGCCGCGACGTCATACTTGTTTTTCGGATGGATGTCGTTGGCTTCTCCAATGTCAATGATGACCGCCTCTCCCGTGTTCGGTAAAGACAGCGTTCTAGTCTGGGCTTCGCGCAATTCCGCCCACTGGGCGTCACCCGGCTCACTGATTTCATCTTTAAAGTCGGCAAGTTGGACCCAATAAAAAGGAAAGTCTCCCTGGCCCCATTCGGCACGCCACTGCTCGATCATATAGGGGAAAAGCGAACGATACTCCCAGGCGCGACCGGCGTTGCTTTCGCCCTGATACCAAATTACTCCCTTCATCCCGTAGCCAAGTGTCGGGTAGACCATGCCCGCAAAAATGTTCCCTGGACGGGAGTTTCCACTGAGTTGCTGTTGCGGAGAGGCGGGTTGACGGGGGACTGGCTTACCGGCTGCTTTCGCTGCTTTCGCTTGTTCCTCCCAGGCGGCAAGGGCGGCGGTGTATTTGACCTTTTCCTCCTCGGACTGAAGGAGCACCTCGCGCTGTTTCCATCCGTCAACGAGACTTTTGAAACGCGGGTCACTCTCAATCGACTCGCGGCGAATCCAGGCCTCGGCCGCAGAACCGCCCCAGGCATTGTTAATCAGACCCACGGGAACACCGAGGATCTCATGAAGATAACGTCCGTAGAAAAATCCCACTGCAGTAAAAGCCATGCAATTCTGCGAATTGGCGGCCTGCCACTCCCCTTTAAAGTCGTTCTGCTTTTCCTGAGTCCCCACAATCGGCACGGTGATGAGGCGGAGGTTCGGATGATTCGACGCAAGCGATTCGACCTGAGCCTTCCAGTCGCTGGAAACCGTGAAGCCCATATTCGACTGACCCGAACACATCCAGACTTCACCGACCAGCACATCGGTAAGCTCACGGGTTGAAGTTCCGGCGATGACAAGAGTCGCCGGGGTGGCATTTGCCGGAAGAGGATCTAGCTTAACGGTCCATTTTCCGTCGCCTCCCGCCTTCGCCTTTTTGACCTGATCCCCAAAGGTAACCGAGACTTCCGTGCCCGGTGTGTCCCATCCCCAGATCGGATTGGCCTGCTTCTGTTGAAGAACCATATGGTCGCCGATGATGGCGGGGAGCTTTAACTCGGCCCGAACGACCGCAGGAAGGGTGATCGCGACGGAGAGTAGAATGAGAGCAAGGCGGGAACGATTTGATTTCATGATCACCGATTCTCGATACGAATTGAAAAAAGCAAAGCCAGGACTTTGGCGCGATAGCGGAGGCGGGAGCAGGGCCTATGAGGATTCATTGACCGTGATCGACAGCACGAAGCCTCGACACGGTGTGCGATCCGGACCTCAGGGCTTCAAAAAGTGAGCGAAAAAGTCGTAGATGACCTCATTTGACTCGGGAGTCGGCGCATGATCCGGTCGATTGTGCATCGCCACGCGGTTTTCAAAACCGAGAAGCCGGTTTACGGCAATGGAATGATTGAGCGCCCGCCACCGGAGAGGCGCATCCTCGCTGCCACCTGAAACAAGAAAAGGCCGGGGTGCCATCAGCGCGTGCAATTCATGAAGATCGCGGCCTTCCTCCAGCAATTTTGGATAAAGACCACGCACCGGATTCCCCGCCGAAGGAACGTCCCTTTCCCGCCACGGCTTCGGATGATAGCCCAAGTACCAGGGTTCCCAGTAATTCACGCTGGGGCGTGTGTCGAAAACGATTCCGGGATCGGACCAGGCGGCGCAGGCGAATTTTTCAAACAGACACGAGGCAAACATCGACCACTTACCCCCGAAAGAATGTCCCGTCACGCCGATGCGCGCCGGGTCCACTTCGGGCCGACTCGCGAGAACATACCAGGCATTTGCCGCAGCATAGGCAAGCATGGAAAGAGGCTGCACCGTAGCTGCCTCGATCGATGGCCAATAAAGCGAATATTCCTTCGCCTGGGACGCTTCGCTCGTGCCGATGGAAAGTGTGACAAAACCCCGCTTCGCCAGTTGATAGGCAAAATCGCGGTTCTCGCCCCTGAGACCTACCGCTGTTTCCGGCTCATAATAAACCGTGAGCACCGCCGGGCAGGGGCCCTCCTTCGCCTTGTCAGGAATGAGTAGATAACCCGTCGTCTTCTGCGTCGGGGTCCAGAGAAAACGGACTTTGTAACGGGTGAAATTTTCAACCTTGATGGACTCAAGCGTCTCGACTTGGGGTTCAGCGATCAGCTCCGGCCAATGCCCCATAAGGTCGTGCCAGGTCGTCAGGATCTCCTCCCGCCTCTTTGCCCATTCGGCCGCAATGCGGACCTCACTGCCGTCACGAAAGACAAGCGGTGAACGAAACGCACCGAAGTCACCGGCGAATTCAGCGGGAGGGGCAAAGAACGGCGCGAGTGAGTCCGGGAGCGAAACGGGATCCTCCGCCGGAGCAGAGCAAGCAAGGAAAGCGGAAAGGCAGGCAGCGGGGAAAAGCGAACGCATGATCATTCATTATCCTATTTCCGCAGCGACGGGGATGGCGGAAACAGGGAAAAGGAAATGAGGCCCGTCACTTACCCGATTCGGGAATCGCCTTCTTGATCACAAAATCGACCAGCTCCTGACAGTTGAAAAATCCCGGCCAGAAGCTGTGTCCCTGACCTTCGACTTTCATCACTTCGATGAGATCCCCGGCACCGGACGCTTCATAGATTTCCTCCAGTTTTGCTGAATTGGAGGCGAGCGGGACGACCTTGTCATCGGTCCCGTGGATAATGAAGACAGGGATTTTCGCTTTCGCCAGTTCTGCCGCCCGTCGGATGGGATTCAACTGGTCCTGTCGGGCCTCCAATTCGGTGGCGTTCAGGATGTAGGCGGGGGCGGCTTTTTCGATTCCAGGATAGGTCGTGTAGTCGTAAACTGGATAAATTCCGGCGATGCCCGAGACGCGTTCAGGGTGTGCCAGAGCCCAACTACTGACCCAGAGCCCGCCCCGGCTTCGACCGAGAAGGATGGGCTTCGTTGAAAATCCATCGGCGACCATTTTTTGATAGAGCGCTTCGAACCAGGGAAATGCACTCGGGCTGCCGTAGGATTCACCGACATCGACCCCGGCGACGGCGATTCCGGCGTTGAGGAACTGCTGATGCATCCAGTTCTCGGCCCGATCGGGGTAGGCGGGAAGGGTCGGTCCATAAAAGATCCACGGTTTGGATCCCGCCTCGCCTGCGGGTTTGTCCGGGTTCATAAGAAAGGCGGGGCGGCCCTTGAGGGAAAAGGTTTCGCCGTTGATGAGGACCTGTGCGCGTTTCGATTCAGCCTCCTTCGGCGCTTTCCCATTCCCGCCAGCGCGATCGGATGGGTTCTTTTTCCCGCTTGTCGGGGGCAAGTCCGCAGCTGCGAGTTGGCTGAATTCGGCAACCTTTTGATCCCATGCGGCGACGAGCTCTTTCAGTATTGTTTGCTGAGTAATCGCGAGATCGCTTGACTCGTCGCGGTCGTTCCCCAGGTCATAGAGTTCCCATGGTTCGCCCGCCGGAGCGACCGCTTTCCAGTTGCCTTTACGGATCGCCTTGTGCCCGTCGTGAAACCACCAGATCTCGTCGTGGAGTTCACCGCCGTCCGCGACAAAGGTCGAAACGAGACTCTTTCCCGGTGCGGGTGGTGCCTCCGGGGCCGCCTTTGCTCCTGCCAGGGCGAGCAGGGTCGGGACGATGTCGATGACATGGCCGGGAGTCCGGCGGATCTCGCCGCGGGCGGGGATACCGGCCGGCCACGAGACAATGAGCGGGGTGCTGATCCCACCCTCATGTGTCCAGGTCTTGTGGCGCCGGAAAGGCGTGTTACTCACCGTGGACCAGCCGGGCCCGAGGCAGAGGTAGGTCCCCGCCGAGCCCGGAGGGAGGGAGGGATCGTGTCCATCGTCCCGCACCATGATTTCAGCGCTGGCACCGTTGTCGGAGAGGAAAAGGATGAGGGTGTTTTCCCACTGCCCCATAGCTCTGATCTGCTCAAAGACCCGCCCGATTTCGAGGTCCATGCGGTGAATCATCGCGGCATGGATGGCCATTTTTCCCGATTGGAACTTCTTCTGTTCGTCGGTCAGGGTATTCCAGGGGACCGGCTTGTTGACTTCTCCGCTCCCGAGGATTTTGAGATCCTCCGGGTAATCATAGGGTGGTCCGAGATCGGCCTCGGGGCGGGAAAGTTCCCCTTCGAGGATTCCGAGTTCCTGCATCTTTTTCCAGCGCTTCGCCCGGATGCTCTCCCAGCCTTCGGTGTAGGTGTCTTGATAAAGCGCAATGTCTTCGGGCAGGGCCTGGAGAGGGAAATGGGGCGCGGCAAAGGCCAGGTATTCGAAGAAACGAGCCTCCCGGTGATAAGCGGCATGATCCTGAAGCACCTCGATGACATGATCCGCGAGGGCGGTCGTCCCGTAGTAGCCCGAGTTCTTCTCCACCGGCGGCAGGGCGACATCGTCTTTGAAGAGTTTGTTAGGATTGAAGAATCGTCCCTGGTCTTTGAGGTAGTAGGAATGGTCAAAGCCCTGTGCCACCGGCATGCCGTCGATGTGCCACTTGCCGGTGTGATAGGATCGGTAGCCGGCCGGCTTCAGCATTGTCGGCAGGAGCACGGCCCAAGAAGGACGTTTGTTGTTTTCTCCTCCTCCACCGGGGACATCAGGAAGACTGTCGCGGTGGATTTGCTGGGCGAAATAGCCGGTGAGAAGGGCCCCCCGTGTCGGCCAGCAGCGGGAGGTGTTGTAAAACTGGGTGAACCTGAGACCGTTCGCCGCGAGCGAGTCGAGATTCAGCGTTGCGATTTCCGAGCCGTAGCAGCCGAGGTCCGAGAAGCCAAGATCGTCCGCGAGAATAAGGAGAATGTTCGGCTTGGGGGCGTCGGCGGCGCGGAGAGGGAGGCAGTTGA
>JAGNMT010000101.1 GCA_017991025.1 Verrucomicrobiales bacterium | reverse complement strand
TCAGAACCTTGTCCGATTCATCGGTAATCTCACTGAAGTAGAGGAAAGACGGCGAGCACAGGATCAATTTCAGCACATCGAGCGCTGCCTGACGCGGGGCGGCCTTTTCGGCGACCCGCTTTTCAAAAAGTGCGCGAATGGGCTCGCGATCAGAATCGGTGAGCGGACGGCGGTAGGCTTTCCCGGCGAAAATGTAAAGCTGATCGAGGGCGTCATCCGGCTGAAAGCCATCCTTCCCGAACACGGCAACTTCCTCGACGCTGCCGCCCTTTTCGGGCACAGGACCATTGATCTTGATCTCGCTGATGCGGATATGCGGCAACTCCCCTTCTTTCAACAAAATGGTGCGGCTGACTCCCTTGTCGAGCTTGGACTTGAACTCATCCTTGTACCGTTTATTCACCGCGAGCACTGAAGCGCGTGATTCATACGGGCCGTTTGGAAAGATGAAGCGGGGGGTTTGTCCCGCCTCTAGCCAGACGCGGAATTTCAACGAGGCAGGCTTGTCATCCGGCACGGTGCTGCTGGCGAGCAAGGGCTCGATCGATTGAGGATAGTGAATGTGGCCTTTGGTGACATCACCGGGAACAAGCCCGAGGATGAAGGGCTCTGAAAAGTCGATGCCGAAGATCCCGGGGTCGTAATGCGTGTCGCGATGCATCGCCTGCGCCTCGACCTCGATATCGTAAAGGCCGGAGACAGGCACGCCATCCAGGAAGTCCTCGATGTGTCCATAACCACCCTGACGTGTGTCGGTGTTCGGCTGCTCGTAGAGATTGAGGTACCGATAATTAAACGCGTCCTTGTGTGAGCCTTGCAGTTCCTCATACTGGACAAAGTGACCGTTGAACTGCCACTTCTTCGGCTCCATTGTCGCCTTACCCAGACGCATCTCGACGAGGCGATTCGCAGACTGAAAGTACTGATCAACCAGAAAACCGGACGTGACCAGGGTTTGCCCGATCGTGTCAATGTGATGACTGGTCTTTTCCTTCGGAAAATCCGCAGTGAGGCCCAGTGTGTCGACACGCCGACCAAAGAGGATCGCGAGGGTGTTCTCATACTCGCGACTGGAGAGGCGGCGCATCACGGTGCGTGAACCAGTGCTGGTGATCTTTCCACGAGCGGCCACGGTACCGTCACGAAGGACACGCAGCACGGCGAGTCGCTCATCATCGCCAGGCTGGGCCGCCTTTTTCGGCGGCATCTCCTTGAGCGTGATTTGATCAATGATTTCCTTCGCCTCGATGACGTTCATCTCCGACTGCAGCGGTAGCGCGAACTTCTCAAACGTGCGCTCACCCTTCTGCACATCGGCGTCGTGGCACTCCATGCAGTAATCGCCGAGGAACTGCTGAACCAATTCCTGCGGCGGGACCTGGTTCCCGGCAGGAGCAGCGATGCAGAGAACCGCCGAGAGACCGACGACAAGACTGGCAACAAAAAAAGCTCGTGCGCCCATCACGCGAAACGTCCGGTACTGCTGCCAAAGGCGTCCGTCTCAACACCCATCTTTTGAGCGATGTCCACGAAAAGGTTGCACAGAGGCACTTTATTAATGCCTTCACGCGGCACTTCACGGAACTCCCCGTGCTTATAGCCTCCACCCGCAAGGACGATGGGCAGGTCGGAGTTTTTGTGCGAGTTCGCATCACCCATGCCGCTGCCGAAAAGCACGGAGGTGGAATCGAGCAGCGTTCGTTCGCCGTCATTCATTTTTGAAAGACGCGTGACGAACTTGCCAAAGTGCTCAATCTGATATTTTTCAAGTATGATCAGGCTCGCGATGGATTCCTCGTCATTACCGTGGTGCGAGAGACCGTGGTAATCCTTTTTGATTCCCAGATTCTGAGGCATAAAATCGCCCCCGATCTCCAGGGTGGCGATCCGCGTGCTGTCCGTCTGCAAGGCCAGCGCGATCATCTCATAGAGCAGCGGCAGATCCTCGACCGCGTTGCGATTTGACGGCTTCTCAAAGGGAGCCTCCGGCTTCGGATGACTGGTCCACTGCTGGCGAAGTTCCAGGCGCTTTTCCACATCACGAACGGAAGTGAGATACTCATCAAGCTTGTCCTTGTCCTCCTTGTTTACTTGTTTTGAGAGACGATTCGCCTCCTCCAGAACCGAATCGAGAATGGAGGCCTGCACTTGGTTTTCCTCGACACGACGCGCCTGACGCTCCTTCGAGTCGGTGATGAAGAGCTTTTCAAAAAGCTCTGCCGGTCCTGTAACCGGCGGCACCCGCACGCCGGACTTTGTCCACGCGATCTGACACCCTCCGTGAATACCACCTTCCGAGCCCACTGTCAGAGAGGGGAAACGGGTCTCAAAACCCACTTCGTCAGCGAGATACTGATCGATGCTTACATTACCATCGGGCCTGTTTTGCGCCTCGGAGTTGAGCACGCCGGAAAGGAATGAATGCACTGCAAAGTGTCCTCCCTTCACCCCATGGTCTAGCCCGCGATAGAGCGTCATCTGGCTGCGATTTTCCCAGAGAGGTCCCAGCAGCGTCGTCTTCTCGTAATTGCGACCAGTGGTCTTCGGGAAAAGTTGCTTCGTCTGGAACCCGAGCAGGTTTCCGATCGCCACAAAACGCGGCACTCCCACGCCCGCACCTTTCGCGGACTTCAACGCAGAGTTCCCGCCCACGGACTGGGCCATGAGCGAAGGCAGTCCCGGCAGGGCGAGCGTCGTGCCGAGGGACTTGAGAAGAAAACGACGGCGATTCATCATAAGTGTTTTGGGAGAGAAACGTCGAGGAAATAGCCCGATCTTTAGTTGCACACGTCCAGCCGGAGACGAGCCCCAGCCTTCAGGAGAGATCTTCTTAAGCTTTACGTTTGTCAATCCCCGCATGGACGCGCTGCGCCGGGAGGTGAAGAAAACTTACCACTTGCAGACCAAATCCCTGACCCGCCAAAACCATCACTCCTCGCCGCGATCGATCCTCACGACATACTCACCCTCGCGCTGGAGATTGAGTCGATCCCGGGCAACCGTTTCCAGATAGGCTTTGTCGGTTTTGAGAAGGCGGTGCTCCTGCCTGAGGCGCACGACCTGAGATTCCTTCTCGTCACGGATATGGGAAATGCGCTGCTGCTCCGCCTTGAGTTCCGCCTGCCGATCCATCTCGGGACCAAACAACTTCACCGCAGCGAGGATGAGAAGGATATAAATCACCACTTCCATAACCCGGGAAAGCCGTTTCCAGAGAACAGGGCGCGGCCTGACTCCCCCTCCTTCAAGGTGGAGGGAGAGCTCAAGATTATCCTTAAATTCCGGATCACGCATAGTGGTTTTTACATCGCCGCAGACGAACAAATTAGAAACGCAGCTTTCCTCCGTAGACCGCGTCATCACCCAACTCCTCCTCGATACGGAGAAGCTGATTGTATTTCGCGATCCGGTCAGAGCGGCTGAGCGATCCTGTCTTAATTTGACCGGCATTGGTGGCGACGGCGATGTCAGCAATAGTGCTGTCTTCGGTTTCACCGGAGCGATGACTGATCACACTGGTGTAACGATTCTCCTTTGCGAGCTCGATTGCATCGAGTGTCTCGGTGAGCGAACCGATCTGGTTCACTTTCACAAGAATGGAGTTGGCGACGCCGAGGTCGATTCCCTTTTGGAGGAAAGACGTGTTGGTTACAAAAAGATCGTCACCAACGAGCTGGGTTTTGGAACCCATCTTCTCCGTGATCGTTTTCCATCCGTCCCAGTCATTCTCATCACAGCCGTCTTCGATGGAGATAATGGGGTATTTGCTCTGCAGTTCGAGGTAATAGTCGACAAGTTCGGCCGCCGACTTCTCCGATTTATCGGACTTCTTGAACACGTATTTGCCTTTTGCCTTGTCGTAAAACTCTGAAGAGGCAACGTCGAGGGCAATGAAGATTTCCTCCCCGAGCTTGTAGCCGGCTTTATCCACTGCCTGGGCGATCACCTCGAGCGCATCGAATGCGGAATCGAGATTCGGGGCAAACCCTCCTTCATCACCGACCGTCGTGGTGAGACCGCGATCCTTGAGCACTTTCTTCAGCGCATGGAAAATCTCGGCTCCCTGACGGAGGGCTTCACGGAAGCTGGTGGCCCCCTTCGGCATGATCATGAATTCCTGGAAATCAATCGGCGCATCGGAATGAGCCCCTCCATTGATAATGTTCATCATTGGAACCGGAAGAACCTTCGCATTCGGACCGCCGATGTATTTGTAGAGCGGAAGCTGCAACTGATTCGCCGCAGCATGCGCGGTCGCGAGAGAAACACCGAGGATCGCGTTGGCACCCAGGTTTTTCTTGTTCGGGGTGCCGTCGATCTGAAGCATCAGTTTATCGACAATGGTCTGGTCTGTCGCATCAATACCAATGAGTTCGGGGCAGATCTTCTCGTTCACCGCCTCGACGGCCTTGAGAACGCCTTTGCCCAGATATCGGCCCGGGTCTCCGTCACGAAGCTCCCATGCCTCGTGCTCACCCGTGCTCGCCCCACTCGGAACGGCGGCCCGACCAATGGCGCCGCCTTCCAGTTCCACATCGACTTCTACCGTTGGATTCCCCCGGGAATCGATAATTTCACGGGCGCGGACGTTGGTAATGATCGTTTCAAACATGATTCAGTTCTTCGTTAAGTTTCCTATTGATTAAGAAATCTTCAATATCAAAATGCCTGAAATTATTGTATTTCCAAGCATTTCTTGTTTCGTCGCCTTCGTAATCGAATTGGCGGGAATTGCAAGCGCCAACCTCGAAACAGCGAAGCATCGACCGCACTAAAAAATCAACTCCGCGCCTGTTGAATCGCCTCGCGGATCGCATCACCAAAAAAGGTCGCTGCCAGAAGGATGAGAATTGTCAAAACCAGGCTGACGTAGCCAATCATTAGGCCGATCGCTCCAAGTGTATGTCCAGGAGCGGGTTGCACAGGACTATGACGTGCCTTGGCGAGGGCGATGTGACCAAAAATGATCGCCATGGGCGCAAAGAGGATCGCCCCGACACAGGTTACCACCCCGAGCACCGCCGAAACAATGGCGATTGCTCCATAAATCGGGGAGGGTGGGAGCAATGGCCCGTCATCCTCGTCAGCAAGAGCAGAAGCAGCTACCGCAGCGGGGTTTTGCACCGGCGATTCGACCGGGAGTTCAGCCCGACCGGCTGGAAATGGCACGGCATCGGGTTGAGTGTCCGGCACCGCCCTTTTATCACCCGGCAGATTTACCGACGGGAACGAGGAATCCTTCGGTTGCTCGGGAGGAACCGGACGCAGGGACGAGCCGGGGGATTCATGAGGCCGTTTTCCCGGAAATAAGATATCGGCGGAACAGATCGGACACTCCACGCTTGTACCGTAGAACCCTTCGTCTCCCGAAACTTTTTGCCCACATTTCGGGCATGCCACTTTTATTGTTGCCATATCGGCGCTCGCTACATGAATCAGCAAGAGAATACTAATCACCCCTCCCCTGCAAACTAAATTCGCGAAAGGGTAGGTCCAAGCGGCAGCAGTATCAAGATTACACTTGAAGTCGGCCCGTGATCGGCCACTTTGCCGCCAGCGAACATGAAAACTATCGTCCTTTTGCTCGTGCTCACGGGAGCCGCCTTTGTCCAGACTGCATGTACCACTACAGAGGCGAGTAAATCGGCGAATCCGGGCATCACGTCATCAGTTCCGCCAACTCCAGCCCTCGCGACATCCGCTACAGCGCCCGTATCCTCATTCAAAGAAACCGCGAAAACGGATCCGGCCACTGTCATCCCCTATCCGTTCACGACCTGTGCTGTCATCCGCAAGGACTACGAAGGCCATCCCAAGTACCGCCGTGTTTACAAGAACTACGAGGTTCTTTTCTGTTGCACTCCTTGCGTCAAAACTTTCGATGCCAATCCGGAACCTTACATGCCAAGGATCATCGAAGCTGCCGCAGCGAAAGCGCGGGGCGAGACGGTCTATTCGGGCTGGTAATCACCGATCCTCGACTTCGACGTCGATGACGCCGTCGTCTTTTTTGGACTTCCGTCCGAAAAGACCACCGATATCCAGACCAAAGTAGGCGAGGCAACTGATAAGGAGCGCGGCGGCGGCGGCTTCATCGATGTTTCCGACAAATGGAAGGTTGTCAGGGATCAACTCCAGAATACCCGCAGTCGGGTTAAACAAGTACACCGCACTGATCGCGCCGAGGATCGCCACCACGATGGACGATCCAAGACTCCGCTTACCCTTTCCGCCGTTTTCAATTTTCTTTGGGTTTTCCATGGAGCCCAGTCTGCCCTCAATAGACACCGGATGCCACTACAATCCGCCTGCCCATTTATAACGTAACAAGGATGACGACACTTTGTGAAATATTTCACAAAGTCCCCTTGACCCCCCAAAACGGCGCACCGATAGTCGGAATTTTGTTGCGGATCTCTTGAGCCGCGAAACACGAGCACTTCCATGCCAACCACCACCCGGGAAATTGAAATTCAGGACACCGCCACCCGCGCGGCTGAGCTGGAAGGCTATCTGCAGACAACCGAAGATCTCGTCGGGGAAAAGCTGATCCTCAACATGGGGCCCTCGCACCCCGCCACGCATGGCGTGCTGCGCATCGTCCTCGAACTGGACGGTGAGATCATCACCAAAGCCGACCCCGATGTTGGCTTTCTGCACCGCGGCGACGAAAAGATCGCGGAGAACATGCAATATAACCAGTTTGTCCCCTACACGGATCGACTGGATTATCTCGCACCCCTCGCGAACAATGTCGCCTACGCCCTCGCTGTGGAAAAGCTGATGGGCTGGGAGCTTCCCGAACGGGGCCAGGCGATCCGCACGATCTGCTGCGAGATGGCCCGCATTTCCGCCCACCTCCTCGGAATCGGGGCCTACGCCATGGACGTCGGTGCGATGACCGTCTTCCTGTATACCTTCACTCAGCGGGAAACGGTCTACAACCTCTGCGAACTGCTCACCGGAGCCCGCTTTACAACGAGCTACACCCGCATCGGCGGTCAGATCCGGGATTTGCCAACGGGTTTTACCGACCAGCTCCTGAAGTTTTGTGACGAATTTCTCATTTCGCTCGACGAGGTGGATACGCTCCTGACTCGAAACAAAATTTTCCTCAATCGCACCCGGGACATCGGCGTAATCTCGAAAGAGGATGCCATCGCCTGGGGTCTCAGCGGACCGAATCTGCGCGGTTCGGGCGTCGATCACGACCTGCGCAAAGCCAATCCCTACCTGGATTATCATCGTTACCAGTTCGATATCCCGGTGGGCTCGGTCGGTGACTGTTTTGATCGCTACCTCGTCCGCATGGAAGAGATGCGCCAGAGTGTCCGGATTCTTCGTCAGGCTATCGCGGGGCTCCCGGATGGCCCCATCAACGTCGTCGACGCGAAAGAGCGGCTCCCGAAAAAGGACAAGGTCCTCATGAGCATGGAGGAGCTGATTCACCACTTCATCCTTGTCACGGAAGGCCTTGATGCCCCTGCCGGAGAAGTCTACTTCGGAGCAGAGAACCCGAAAGGAGAGCTCGGCTTTTACATCCACTCCAAAGGCGGCGGAGTCCCCTACCGGCTCAAAATCCGCGCACCCTCCTTTGTCAATCTCAGTATCCTGCCAAAACTCCTCCAGGGGTGCATGATGAGTGACACTGTCGCTATCCTCGGCAGCCTCGACTTCGTCATGGGAGAATGTGATCGCTGATACCAACCCACTGCCGCCCACCATGTCACTCGCCGTTCCTACCGACCTGGAAAAAGAAATCGATGCGCGCATCACCCATTATCCGGTGAGTAAGCGTTCCGCAGTGCTTCCGGTGCTCCATGCTTTGCAGCATCATTTTGGCCACCTTTCCGATGAAGCGGTCGAGTGGACGGCGGCAAAGCTGGAACTCGAACCGATCAAAGTGCTCGAAGTCGTCACCTTCTACCCCGGCTTCCGTCAGTCGGCTCCGGGAAAATATCACATCCGTGTTTGCCGAACGCTCAGCTGCGCAATGGCGGGCAGTTACGACCTGATGGCCGCTCTCTGCGAAAAGGCGGGCATCGACCGCTCCGGGGTAACCCATCACCATCCTATCGCAGTGAGTGAGGACGGAAGATTCAGTATCGAATTCGCCGAGTGCCTCGCAAGCTGCGGAACTGGTCCGGTTTGCCTGGTGAATGACGATTTTCATGAGGCGGTCTCGGATGTGAACGTCCTCCTCAGTCAGTATCCCTAAGCGAGAATCGAATCGATGAGCGCCATCACCTACAAGAGCGGCCGTGAGCCGCATGCCAAGGAGCACCGGGTTGTTTTCCGGAACATCGACCGCAGGGGCTGGGACACTTCCATCGCCTCCTACATGGGAGAGGGCGGTTACGAGCAACTGAAAAAAGCCCTCAAAATGCCCCGTCAGGAAATCACTGACGAGGTCAAAAAAGCCGGCCTTCGCGGGCGAGGCGGGGCGGGATTCCCCTGCGGCGTGAAATGGGGTTTTATCCCCCCGACCAACACGAAGCCGGTCTATCTCATTTGCAACGCTGACGAATCCGAACCCGGTACCTTTAAGGACCGCTATATCATCCATCAGGATCCTCATCAGCTCATCGAAGGCATGGCCATCGCCTGTTTTGCGGTCGGAGCGAGTCTTTCTTATATCTACATCCGCGAGGAATTTCCCGAAGGCGCTCAAATTCTCGAGAGAGCCATTGCCGAAGCCCACGCCAAAGGGCTTCTCGGGAAGAACATTCAGGGATCCGGTTTCGATCTTGAGATCTACGTCCATCGTGGCGCGGGAGCCTACATTTGCGGCGAGGAAACCGGATTGATTGAATCGCTCGAGGGCAAACGCCCCTACCCCAGAATCAAGCCGCCCTATTTCCCGGCGGCGATGGGCCTTTATCTTTGCCCCACGATCGTGAACAACGTGGAGACACTCTGTCACGTGAAGCACATTCTCGAAATCGGAGCCGAAGCCTGGGCAAAGACAGGCACCCAGAACAACACCGGAACGCGCATCCTTTGCGTGAGCGGTGATGTGCAGAGACCCGGTTACTTCGAAGTCGAAGTCGGCAAAGTGACGATGGGCGAACTGATCAATGACATGTGTGGCGGCCTCAAAGCAGGTCGGGAGCTCAAGGCCGTGATCCCCGGCGGCTCCTCGGCAAAGGTGCTGCGGGCCGACGAGATTTTCACCGTTGGCAAAGGCGACAGCGCCCGCAAACTCACGATCTGGGACATCCCGATGGACTTT